>CABQCA010000019.1 GCA_902462525.1 uncultured Porphyromonadaceae bacterium
AAAACACTAACCGGACTGGCTCCTATCGAATTTATCAAAGAAATGCGTATCAAGCGGGCCACGCAATTAATAGAAACCGGAGAGTTTAATATGACGCAGATTTCATATATGGTCGGTATTAATGATCCACGTTATTTCAGTAAATGTTTCAAGGCGCAAGTTGGAATGACGCCTACGGAGTATCGGGATAAAGTGGGAAGATAATAAGAAAGGCTATCATTTATCTGATAGCCTTTTTTATTCAATATGTCTTTTCTGACATTCTACTCTCTTTTATTATTCTGTCCAGCGAGGGTCACCAATGCTGCTTGGGAATAAGGCATCTATAATTTTGAAGTTTCCTTCTTCCGGATTTTCAAAAACTTCTGTAGATGGCTTATCATATTTGGTTACGTCACCAAGAGTGCTATGGAATGTCATGTCATTGGTACCATAAACTTTCTCGATAGTCAGGCTAAGATTAGCAGCTGCATTTGCATTATGAGCTTTTCTATTGCTTCCACCATTAGCCAAGATTGTATTTTTGATAGCTAAAGACATGCCTAGGGTATTTTTATCTCCCAGTTCTAACATTGCTTTTGAACCTCCCCAGCCGTACATCGTACAATAATCGATGGAGAAAGAAGCAGCATTTCCTGCATAGAAGATGCGTCCTTGTGGTTTTATCAAGGTACTATTAGTTATTTCAGTAACAGGAATTTGGGCAACCGTTGATTCTTTATAAGCAAACATATCTCCGCTACAACCATTGATAATAGATTTGTTTACACTAACTTTATTAATTTGGATGCTTATACCTTCTTTGGCTCTTACTAATGATTTAGAGTTACTAATCGTACAGCTTTCTATTAATAAAGTGTTGATATTGGTTGATATATCATCTGTCATATCTGCACCTTTTTGAAGATTAAAGAAATAATCTCCTTGTGCATCAACATTTAAATTATAGAAACGTACCACATCTTTGTTGCCTAAAGTCAAAATAGTCTTAGTTGTCATTGTTGCCTGTTCAGCTCCGCCACTTGCTCCCCAGAATACGATTGATGTAACAGCTTCAGGTACAATGACAGTTTTACTGAATGTGATTGCTGTAGAATGTGGTACAACTAGAACTACATTTCCACTTTGTGCAGCAAGTACCTCGTTTGGATCATCGGCAGCAGTAAGATATACAGGTGTGTAACCATCCGGGAAGTTTTCTGTAGTTTGGAATGATTTCTCACCTCTTAATATATCTTCACCGTTAACAGTATTGTATATACCGATAGTGTATGTGGTAGAAGCTGCCAGATCTGTAAGTTGATAACTACCTTCTGCATTCATTTCCGCAGAAATTGGAATGTTTGTTACTGCTGAAGTCTCTGGGTTCGTCAGTAAGAAGTGGGTTACGCTCTGATTCTTTTTCCATGTGATAATGGCAGTAGAACCAGTGATGGTTGAGATCTCCTCAATTAATTGTTCTGTCTTGGTCTTAAAGCTTGTATTTTCCGGATATACCCATTTGGAAGGTGAAGCTGTTTCAGAGCATGAACGGATACGAATATAATAACTGGTATTTGCATCCAATCCTTCAATAGTGTACGGAGAGCTTTTTATACTCTTATCCTCTCCGAAGATAACAGATCCTTCCTGATAATTTTCAGCTGTAAGTTCAGAAGTATTCACTTCAATGATATAATAATCAGTATTGATTGTATTATTCCATATAACTTCAGCATCATTGATGCTAGGGCTGACTGCCAGTTTAGTACTACGGAACAGACGATTATAGGCACTATCTGTTTCCCAATCATTTGCCTTCTCACACGATGAAAGCAGTACGGTCAGGGCTATAAAAAGCCCTGATAAAACCGTGTATTTTGTTGATTTGATAAAATTCATGTTCATGAGATCAATTATTGAATGATATTCATAATTTATTAGAAGCTATAAGAGTTCTCTATGTAACCGTTGGCATCCGAGATAGTTTTGGAGCCTATCGGTAATAGATGTCTATTTTTGATTGTAGCATTTAAACCACTGCTGATATCATCTGCATACTCAAGATTTAAATCATTGGTTGTTTTACTGGTATCTGCTACTCCCTTCTTCCATTCATAGTTGGTTCCCCAACCGGTAACATATTCATAACCTGCAGTTTTAGCAGCTTCTTTCACTTTATCTGGATCTTCAAGGTCTCTAAGCTCATTAGGAATTTGTTCAGTACGCCAAGTGATACTATTCATATCAATAGAATACGGATCATCTGTCTTCATTTTATAGAAGATAAATTTGGGAGCAGTCTCAATCATAGCTTTGTAGTCTGCTCTGAATTGATCCAGTTTTTCGGAAAGTGTTCCCCAACGTATCAGGTCATATTTGCGAACACATTCACCTGCAAACTCCCATGCGCGTTCTTGGTCAAGGGCTTCCATGAAATTGTTTCGGGCAGATGCTTCGATTGCAGTTTTAGCAGCATTTTGAGCAGCAGTGTCAAAGGCACGAATATGTACTTCTGTTAAAGCTTCAAGTGCAGTTTTTGTAGTGGTACCATTGGGATTGCTGCCTTCTAATCCATACAAGTTATACATCACTTCAGCATACATTAATAAAATATCAGAATAACGCATAACTACCCAGTTAATACCTGGAGCCCACTTCTGGTCTGTATTTTGTGCCAGAGAGATGATCGCATCATCCATTTTACGAATGTCCCATTTTGCTACATAGGCACTGAAAGGAGCGTTAGAAAGCAATGTCTCTTTTATCACAGCTTTATTGTCTACTGTCGTTTGTTTTAATTCATAGTAAGCACATGTAATATCTCTACGGCTGTCGTTATTATCAAAAGATAAAATATAAGAAGCTGTAAGTCTGATATTACCACTGCTATTACCTTTTGCGCCATATTTGTTGCTGGCACCATTGATACGAACTCCGGTACTGTAACCCATTTCACCAGATCTACCTAATCCGTGAGCTACCTCATATAGATTTTCATAATATTTGGTATCCAGTGTCCGTTTATTGATTAAATCCCATTGGTTTTCAAAAGATGGATTCAGTTTATGAACTTGTTTGCTTACTACAATATCCAAATGTGCTAATGCACGTTCGTGTAATTTTTGAACTTCAGCTACAGACGGACATTGAGTAGGGAATTGTCCGTCGCTGCAAGTCGGATGATTTCTATAACCTGCTTTTGCCTGTTCGCGAATACTATATCCGGCACGTGATAAAGCGATACGGGCAAATAGACCGTGTGCAAAGCCAGCAGTGGCATGTTCCGTTGTATATCCATCTTCACCTGCCCATGGAAGATAATTGGCAGCTTCGTCCAGATCATCTAACAACTGGTCTAAAATAATATCCCGGTCTGTTTTTGCTGCATACATGTTAGAACCATCAGGTTGGGTAGGCTCAAAGCGCATCGGAACATCTCCGTAATTCTTAACTATATCATAATATACCATTGCACGCATGGTTAATGCTTCTCCTAAATAACGGAGCATTGGTTTACGGGTGGTAGTTCCTTCTGCTAACAAGTCACTATTACGAATACCGTCAATAACGATATTGGCATTCTCAATAATAGCAAAACATCTTTCCCAGTTCGTATCGAGTTTATCCCATCCTTTGCTTAGATAGTAATTCCCTAATCCTCTTTCTGAATTTTGATGAACTTCCGATTGCTTGGTTGCATTTGCCAGTTCAATATCCGTATTATTACCGAAATTGATAGGAATACGGGAACCATAAGTGTGGTCGTATGTCAAATCGGCATATACCTTGTTTAACGCCTGTTCTGTATACACAACGGAGTTAAAAACATTTTCTCCTTTCAACTCCGAAGGGGATGACTGGTCGAGAAAGTCACTGCATGAAAGCAAGCTGAACAATCCGGTTCCTAGTAATACTAATTTTATATAAGTTTTCATATATGTATTTCCTTTCTATTTATGGGTTAGAATGTAACATTAATACCCCCTACAAATGAGCGGCTTTTGGGATATGCAGAATAATCTACGCCCGGAGTCATTGGAGTACTGCGGCGTGTATCTACTTCCGGATCTGCTCCCGAGTATTTTGTGAAACAATACAAGTTGTAACCAGTCACGTAGATACGTACGTTTTGCATAAACATTTTGTTTACGAAAACTTTAGGTAATGTATATCCGATTGAAATGTTATTGACACGCAGGAAAGAACCATCTTCTACTGCCCAGTCAAGTAATGGCATTTCTGTGATTGAACCTGGATTATACATGGAAGCTCCGGCATTTATTTCATTTAAGCGATTAATAGTATAATCAAGCCCATTACTCTTGATATATGAACTTTTCAGCATGTTTTCTCCTGTTGACGGATCAATCCAGGAATAACGGTTAGCTAATGTAAAGTTATCATTTAAATTCCATCCTTTTTTAGTATCATTGTAGTAACTTGAACCTAACTTGGTTGCATTCACAATCTTGTTACCAAGAGAGTAATTGAAGAAGGCTGATAAATCAAAGTTCTTGTAACGCATGTTTATACCGAAACCACCGGTAACAGTTGGAACAGTATTTCCTAGACGTTTCTTCGTAAATTTACCATCTTCATCAGCTTTCAGTTTTAGTGAGCCCGGACCAAAATTGTTATATTTAATCAGTTCTGTCGGCTACGACATTATCGATATTTTTGATGAATACTACGGCTGAATCGATGTCGTTGAGATTCTCGATGAGAGCGCCGTGGCCGCCGGGACGGAACACGAGTTTGCCCTCTTCCGTGCGGAAGAGTTCGTTGTCGGGAGTCACGGCGATAGTGTCGGTCGATGGTTTTTGTTCCGACAGCGATATGTCGTAGTGTACGCCGAAACGTTTTTCCATGGCCGGAACTGCCTTTGCGAGCTTGGCTTCGAAAAGCTTGCGGTGGTCTGCCGATACGGTGAAATGCAGCTTCACCACTCCGTGGCTGTTGGCGGCTGTCTGGGCGCCTTCGGCAAGTTGTTCTTCGAGGGCGGTGCGGGTGCTCCCGTCTTCATATTTATGGAAAGTCAGCAGGGCCTTGGGCAGACCGCCGTAGTTCATGCCGTCGGGCAGAATGATGGTGCCGACGAGTTCTTTGAAGCGGCCTTCGCCGGCAAGTTCTGTCGGCGTTTTGCCGTAAAGGCGGATTGTGGCGGCTTCGAGGTTTTTGTAGAAAGCGAAGTCGCCGATATGTTCAACAAGCTGTGCCACAGGGCTGCCTTCGGCCGGAACCGATTCATTGCCGTTCACAAAAGCGAATAGTGCTTTGAACATACGTGAAGCAGCACCCGAGGCGGGCACGAATTTCAGAACGTCGCCGCCGTCGGCAAGAAAGCGCTCCCAGCGTGCAAGGCATGCCGCTTCGACGTCAGGGTCGACCGGGGTGATGCCTTTGCCTACCGACGAAGGCGAATCTATTTTGAGATAGGGAAAACCTGTGCGGAAGCTTTCGAGCTGCGCTTCAACGCGTTCCTGACTTATGCCCTTGCTTTTTAGCTGTTCAAGGTCGGCCTGTGTGAATGTTGCCATCTTGCGTTATCTGTGTTTTAAGTGTTTCAACACCCAAAAATACGCAAAAACTCGTTCACTTGCAAAAATTTCTTTGTTACCGTCTTCCGGCAAAGTTTGCAGACTGGCTGCATTATAATGAATTATAGCCTTCAGGCACAGTGGCGTTGTCGATTTTCCATACGCCGTCGGCGTCGACCATGGTAAATATAGTAGATCCTTCGTGTCCCATGTCGCTCCAGTATACGGTCACTGTATTGCCTGAGCCGGGAACGACTGACATCACTTTCGACTCTGAGTTATCGCCGTCCTGCATTCCTGACCTTAACAGCCATGTGGCATAGTCGGCGCTGTCGTAGCTGTTGGCTCGTTTCAGGCGGTTAAGGAAGCCGGCAGTACAGATTTCCGATAATCTGAAATTCGGGTCTTTGACGGTATGGAATACATCGTTGGCATAGAGCTGCCTGATTTTGGATTCTATCGTCGGGAACTGCTCTATAAAATCGGATTCGCCGCCCCTGATATAGACTGCGCCGGGTTCCTGGAATGTGATTCTCACGGAGTAAGTCAAGCGACATTTTTTAGGCTGCCTATATTGTACTCTGAATTTTGGGAAAGAGCTGACGAGCCTTAAAGCCTCGGCGTTTACTTTCTCATTTTTACTTGCGTTTCTTATTATTTTGGGCTCGGTGACAGTTCCATCGGGCTGAACGTAGAACTGAACGAATATTTTTTCGGATCCTTTGAATCCTTCGGGAATCCGGATGTTTGCATCTATCCATTCTTTGAGTTTGCCGTTTCCGCCGGGAAACTCACATCGTGGTTCGAGGTATGGAAACAGACGACTCGTTTCTGCTTTTAGCTGAGCGAGATATTCGGGCGATACAGTGAAGAACGCCGCTCGATTTCCGTACTCGTCATTCTTTACTTCAAAGCTTTGAATGGAATCTGTCTTTACTGAATCAATATCCACAGCAAGCCATTCGTTATTGAAGTAATAGAACACCGTTTTAGTATCCTGCTCTGTAAGAGGAAACTGAATTTCACGGATAATGCTGTCGGTGCCGTAACAGTCCTGTGCAACAGCCGGCCAGGCTTGTGCGAGAAGCAATGAAATAATTATTAGGTTCTTCATTTCCTGTGGTATTGTTTTGTTCGGCGGCAAAGATAGCTAAAAAAAATGATTATAAGGAGATTCTGTGTTAGAAAACGCCGGGACTAACGAAATGTCACAGGTTCGCCTGTGACAGCTGTCACGTCGAGCATCACGGTGGCGGGGCGGTAGTCGTGGCAGCGTGTTCGGACAGTAACGTTTCTGAAGGTGATGTTGTCGGCGTGGCGCACGAAGAAGCCCCACGCCGGCAGTTCGCCGAACATGTGGAATTCGGGATACGAAGCTTCGTTTTCGGGAACGCTGTCGTAGCGGTACGGCGCTATGTAGCCCATGCCTTTCGTGCCTCCGTCCGGATAGGTGATGTCGATGTTTTCGAGGATTACGTTTTCGATCCGTGCGCCGGGAATACCTGTTATGCTGCTTGGAAAGGGGTTGTGGATGGTGTTTATATCAGGCCCGCGGAGATCGTAGCCGGAATCAGGGCGCCCCTCGGGAATTTCGCAGCGCAGATTTTTCACTGTCACATTGCGGAATGCTCCGGGCCGGTCGCCGCGGCGGTGGCCGAGGCGCATGAAGATAGCGTTGCCGGTATTGACGGCTTCCACAGAATCGACGACAACGTTTTCGAGCACGGCGCCGTCGACGCTCTCAAGGGCAATGGCCGAGCGGAAGGTGTCCTCGACGCGTATGTTGCTGATTCTTATGTTTCTGAAGCCGCCGAACGATTCTGTGCCCATCTTGATGGCGTTGGCCGAGCTGCGCACGCGGCAGCGGCGTATCGTTATGTCGTCGTTTGCCGATGCCGGATCGAACGATTTCAGTACAATCCCGTCGTCGGCCGAGTTGATGTCGCAGTTTTCGATCAGCACGCGGCGGCTGTCGGCGATGTCGATGCCGTCGTTATTCCAGTAAGCTCTGTTTTCGAAGTCTACGTCTCTGATTGCGACATCGGTGCAGCCGTTGAGCGAAAGACCCCACGCAGCCGATGAGCGCAGTCGGATATTTTCTATCGTCAGGCTGTCGACGCCGTGCAGGTCGAGCAGTTTCGGGCGCAGCGACGGGCGCATGCGGCGGTAATTGTATGTAGGGTCGACACGGACACCGGTATGATGCAGGCTGTCGATGGCGAGGGCTACTTCGAGCCCGCGGCCGTCGATTGTTCCTGGGCCGCTGATGCTTACGTTTCGTACGTCGGACGCCACGATGAGTCCGAACATTCCGGCGCGACCCTCGCCGAGGTTGGCGGCATTGTCGCCGGCATATCCGTCGTAGTCAAACGGATTGAGACTGCCAAGCAGGCGAGCGCCTGCTTCGATGTGCAGAGTTACGTTGTCTTTCAGCACAATAGTTCCGCACACAAAGTCACCTCCGCCGAGCGTCACACAGCCCCTGCCTGCCTCCGATACCGAGTCGACAGCCGCCTGCACCCGCTCCGTCTGCAGCCCCTCGCCAACTGGCGCCACCCGTACGGCAATCGCCTGAGCGACGGTCGCCGTTATCAACATTGGCAAAAGAAGAGATTTTCTCACGGTCGGCTTTCAGTCGATAGTTTTGCTGTCCTCGAAGTATAGTGGAATGCCCTCTGTATCTTCAAGGAACTCAGCGCTTATTTTCTTCTGATAGGCGTTGTTGCGTGGTACTGTGCGGTTGAATACTGCAAAAGCTTCGATTTCCGTGGCTTTTCTCAAATCGAGCCCTGCAATCGCACATCGGCTTTCAACGTCTTTGAAAGTAAGCAGCAGTTGGTTTTTCGCTTTATCGTAATTTTCTCTGATTGCTTCGGCAGTATTGTTCTCGGCATTGGTCTTGAACTCGACAAAAGCCATATAGGCATCAGAAATAATGGCACAGTCACATTTGCTGTTTTTATTATACAGCACACCGTCGATATGCCAGAGGAACAAATTGCAGTGAGTCTGATTGATTACTGTAAACGTCTTGTCCGCTCCCAGACCGTTGGTGTCTTCTACAAAAACAGAGTGTCCTTTCTCAGCATCATCGTAGATGTAGATGAGGCCTCGCTTTGTCCATTCGAAAAGCTCGTTGACATAGTCTTCGTCGCACGTCACGACACTGAACTTCTGCTGATTGGCAAAAGCCTCTTTGAGTCTGAGTCTTTTGATAGGAGTGCAGTCCATGATTCTGTCATTTATCGCGCATATACTTCATGACTGCTCTCTGCAGTTCGTCGAACTCGTTGCCTAATATTTCCGATACGGCATCAAGCGAATTGAAATCAATCATTCCGGTCCCTTCGTCGATGAGCGAACGGCAGTACTCTCCGCCGTTTATATCCTTGCCCAAAGAATAAACCGAGCAATCGCACATATTAAGCTGCAATGCTTCGGGGACGATGCCGTCCACATATTTTTTAATTCCCTTTCCATATTTTTCAATCAGCCTGCCTGCAAACAGGATATTGTTCATCGCTGACAGCAGATACGGGCTGTGGGTGGTGATGGTAAGTGTGCGGGTGGGATGCTTTACAAGTCCGATGATCTCTTTGAGAAGATCTACCTGTTTGGTGGGAAAGAGATTACATTCCGGTTCTTCGATCACGAAAGAGGAATATTCACGTTTTTCGGTGGCATATTTGAGTACAAGCAGCAAAGGCACCAGCGACTGTATGCCCGACGAGGCTGCCGGCATGGGTATATCTTTTTTCCCGTTATTTACTACTATGGAGTCTTCAGAAGATTCGTGTTTGAAAACAATATTGAGCAATGGCAGATTGATTTTAGGATATTCTGCTTTTGCGTTGTTAAACTCCACCATGAAGCGCAGGAGATTTTTTGGAACGCTTGAACCGGCGAGCGTCAGTGCCGGCATAAGGTTAGGCAATACCGAGTAGATGATTCGTTCTGCAGGTATGTAGAGAGAATTTATGTACAGTTCGTCATTGACTTTGTCACGTTGAAATTCTTCCTTTACACTCTTTATCGAATTTTTTTCATGATAAAAACGCTTAAGCTGGAATATCCTGATCGCAATTTCGTTTTTATCGGTGATTTCTCTTCCCATGTATTTCATGGAATACGAAATATCGCCAGGCTTTAGCTCGATGTGGAACCGGTTGTCGTCATCATTCGACATATCGAATGTAATATGATAGCAATCAGAAATATATATATCGAGATTGTATTCTTTCAGCTGAGATTTCCATGTTTCGGTTTCTTCAAGTATTAACTTGCCAAGGCTCTGGTAATCAGTGAATATAGTAATCAGCTTGGCCAGTGTGCTTTTGCCTATGGATTGTTCGCCGATAAACATATTTATGGCGCGCAATTCTACGGTGGCATCGCTTATAGGACCGAAATTTTCGACATGAAGAGTTTTCTGTTTCATAATCTTAGGAAATACTTCTGCAAAAATAATCTAAAATTTAATGAATTCCAAAAGGGGCGTATTTTCTTTTCAGAAGCCGATAGTGCAGGTTAGACCGAGGCCGATGTAGGGCTGGAGACCGCGTGGAGTGAGGCCGTAGCCGGCCTGTAAGCCGAGAGTGAAGCGGGGCTGCTTTGAGGCTGGTGTCACCGTGGTTACGCTACGCTCGAAAACAAGACTGTCGAGTGCCGGACGGAAGCCGCTCACGTAGGCGCGATAGCCGTCGCCGATGTATGCTGCCTGCTGACGGGGCACTATGGCTGTGCAGCTGTCGGGAGTGCCTCCGGCGACGGCGACAAGGACCGTATCGGGTGGCAGCCGCACGATGCGGACGTGAGTCGGTCGCTCTATGACAACGGTGTCGCGACGGGTGAGTACCGACATTCGGTGTGGCTCAGCTTCGTGCTTTTTGCCGAGCACAGCTCCGGCCAGCCAGCCGGCGCCGAATGCCACAAGCAGCGCTAACTTGACATTCATAGGCCAAAATATTCTTTAATGGCCGTAAAATGCACCCCGACAAGCGTGGCTGTTCCATGTTCGGATGTCAGGAATGCAAGGTCGGCGGCATTGTCCTGAAACATGTTTTCGGTCAGCACCGCGGGGCAGGGAGTGTCGCGGCAGATGGCAAGATTTGCTGTCCAGTACCCGCATATTGGAGTACGTCGGTTGCCTGACAGGCCTGCGGCCGCGGCATGGCGGTGAAGAACTGATGCAAGGCGCCGCGAGGCTGCCGAAGCGTTCGGCGACACGAATACCGACCATCCGCTTGCTGTGTGCCATGCGCCGTCGCGGCCCGAGGCATTGTTGTGAATGGAAATGAGGATAGCGTCGCGGCTCGAAGAAAGCGCTGCGGCACGCCGACAGCGCTCGCGCAGAGGAATGTCGTTCTCTTCGGGAACAAGCAGCTTCGAATCTAAATCAATGCTTCTCAGGGATTCTGCGAGTCGCTGCGCCGCATCGCGGCACCAGCGGAACTCGCGATGGCGTCCGTCGGGGCTGCATTTGCCGGGTGTGTCGGCGCCGTGACCATTGTCGATAATCACAAGTCGTTTCATCTTTGCTTCGTTTTAGAGGTTTACTGAAGCAAAGATAGCACCGTCCGGATTCTCTCGGTACTCTTAAATCAACTTGACGTGCCTTTTAACGGTTGTGTCTCTCTGATACAATGTCGACCCACAGATAAACCTGTGGGTGAACTTTTTTATCCGGCTTGTCAGTGAAGTTGTTCAGTCAGCCACTCTGTAGCGTAGAGGACTGCTTCAGTGCGATTTACAGAAAAACCGTGGTCTTCGCCGGGCAGAAGCCTGATGCGGCTGTTCTGATAGCCGTGATTGTACCTCTCGCCATAGGTGTATGGCACAACGCGGTCGTGTGTGCCGTGAATCACAAGCACGGGGCCGGAATATTTAAGTGCAGTCTCATATATTGGCAGACTGATGGCTGTCTCTATATAGCGGCGCCCGAGCTTCAGGCCCCCGAACGGCAGTTGGACGTAGTCGGCAGTCATGTTCCAGGGATCATAGATAGCTCCCATGGTATTGCCGCGAAGAGCATCGTCGCGGAGCACGGCGGCGGGAGCCATCAGCACAAGACTTTTTATTTCCTTGTCACCGAGTTCGCCGGCTGTCATACTGGCCACCACGCCTCCTTGCGAATGTCCCAGAAGCGATATGTCTTTGACCCATGTCTGAGAGCGGGCCCATGATATGACATCCTCGAGATCCTCGATTTCGTTGGGCACTGTCATGTTTTGGAAAAGTCCGTCGCTTTTGCCATGACCGTTGAAGTCAAAGCGCAACGATGCGATTCCGTTGTTGTGCAGGGCCTCGGCTATATCAGCCAAAAGTCCCTCATGGCAATTGCCGCCGAAGCCATGACACAGGATTACAAGAGGAACACGGGCCTCCGCAGCCGTCTCCGGGCGTTGCAGGATTGTATATAGAGAGCCTTGCGAGCCTTTAAGCTCGAGTTTTTCCGGAGGTGTGGCGAACGCATACGCCGCAACGGTCAATGCCATGACGATGAATACGACTATTTTCTTTTTCATGTCAGAGTGTCGGGATAGCGGATGTTGAGGTGTTTAGTACTCGCAGTCCACGCAGGCGCGGGCAGCCATCAGGGGCTTGATGATGGCCACACACTGCAGGTGGGCCGGGTGACCGGCGTAGGTGCGCAGATACTCGAAGTTGTTGCAGCGTGCTGTCAGCGTCACGGTCCAGTTGCCGGCTATGCCGCTGTTGTCGATAGCGACTTCTATCGATTTAAGCTCGGGAATGAGTGTCGGAAGGGGTTCAAGGCCGGTTTTGAAATCGGCGGCGGCGCGGGCGACATCTGCTGCATCGCCTTCGAGCCGGAACATTACTACATGCTTTACCATTTCTATAGTATTTAGGTACGTGGTGCGAATGATTTGTCAGGTGTGAGTGACGAAAGAACTATTATCTTAACTTCTTCGACTTTTTAAACTCACCTTTCACTTTTTATAGAGCCGTTCGCGAGCTTCGGCTACACGCGGATCGGTGATATAATCGTCGTACTCGGTGAGTTTGTCGATAATTCCCCCGGGAGTAAGCTCGATTATGCGGTTGCACACCGTCTGAATGAATTCGTGGTCGTGCGAAGCCATCAGAATGTTGCCTTTGAAAGTCTGGAGTGTATTGTTGAAAGCCTGAATCGACTCGAGGTCGAGGTGGTTGGTCGGCGAGTCGAGCACAAGAGTATTTGCGTCGCGAAGCATCATGCGTGCTATCATGCAGCGCATCTTTTCGCCGCCGGAGAGAACCGACGCCTTTTTGAGAACGTCCTCACCCGAAAATAGCATCTTGCCGAGAAAGCCCTTGAGGTAGATTTCGCTGGAATCGTCGCTGAACTGCGAGAGCCAGTCGACAAGATTGAGGTCGGTGTTGAAGAATTCCGAATTGTCGAGCGGAAGATAGGCGTGGGTTATGGTCTGGCCCCATTCATAGGTACCTTCGTCGGGTTTGCGCTTGCCGTTGATTATTTCGAACAGAGCGGTCATGGCACGCGGGTCGTGGCTGAGGAACGCTACTTTGTCGCCCTTCTCTATCTGGAAGTTGACGTCGCGGAAAAGCACTTCGCCGTCGACGCTTGCCGTGAGGCCTTTCACTTCGAGAATCTTGTTGCCGGGTTCGCGCGCGGGAGTGAAGATGATGCCTGGATAGCGGCGCGACGAAGCCTGGATTTCCTCGATGTTGAGTTTCTCGAGCATCTTTTTGCGCGATGTCGTCTGTTTGCTTTTGGCCACATTGGCACTGAAGCGACGTATGAATTCGAGAAGTTCGGCACGCTTTTCTTCCGCTTTCTTGTTGGCCTGCTGCTGCTGGCGCAGGGCAAGCTGTGAACTCTGGTACCAGAACGAATAGTTGCCGGCGAAGAGCTGGAGGCGGTTGTAGTCGATGTCGAGGGTGTGAGTGCACACGCTGTCGAGGAAATGGCGGTCGTGGCTCACCACAAGCACGGTGTTCTCGAAGTTGCTTAGATAATCTTCAAGCCATGCCACGGTGTCGAGGTCGAGGTCGTTGGTCGGTTCGTCGAGCAACAAGTTGTCCGGATTTCCGAAAAGTGCCTTTGCAAGGAGCACACGCACTTTCTCGTTGGCGCTTACATCGCGCATGAGCATGTAATGGCGGTCTTCCTTTATGCCCAGGCCGCTCAGCAGGGCGGCGGCGTCGCTCTCGGCGTTCCAGCCTTCGAGTTCGGCGAATTTCTCTTCAAGCTCGGCGGCACGGACACCGTCGGCGTCGCTGAAATCGGGCTTGGCGTAGAGGGCGTCTTTCTCCTGCATGATGTCCCACAGCACGGTGTGGCCGCGGAGCACGGTTTCGAGCACTGTGCAGTCGTCGAACTTGAAGTGGTCCTGTTCGAGCACGCTCATGCGTTCGCCCGGACCTTGCTGCACGCTGCCGCTGGTGGGCGTCAGCTGTCCCGACAGCATGCGCATGAGGGTGGATTTGCCGGCACCGTTGGCACCGATGATGCCATAGCAGTTGCCTGGGGTGAATTTGAGGTTTACGTCTTGGAAAAGAGGCTTTTTGCCGAATTGAATACCTAAATTAGTTACCGTTATCATTGTCCTTGGTCGAAAATGTTGTTGCTCAGGCGCCGCAGGGCCTCGATTTTGTCTTCGGCGCGCACAAGCACCGAAATGTTGTAGTTGCTGCCGCCATAAGAAATCATGCGCACAGGAATGTCGCCGAGTGCCGACAGTACGCGCCCCTCGAAGCCGGCATTATGCCACTCGAGGTCGCCCACGACACATATTATCACCATGTCGGTGTCGACGGTCACCGTGCCGAAAGCTTTGAGACCGTCGACGATGGCGGCAAGACGCGAGGCATCGTCGATGCTCACTGTCACACCGACCTCCGACGTCGCTATCATGTCTATGCTGGTGCGGTGATTTTCGAAAGTCTCGAAAACTTTGTGAAGGAAGCCGTAGGCAAGCAGCATGCGGCCGCTTTTTATCTTAATGGCAGTGATATTGTCTTTTGCCGCGACTGCTTTGATGGTGCCGTCGGGCCGTGTGTTGCAGATGATGGTCCCCGGGGCTTCGGGCTCCATGGTGTTGAGCAGCCGAACCGGAATGTTATGCAGCTTTGCCGGAAGAACGCAGGCCGGATGCAGAATTTTAGCCCCGAAATAGGCCAGTTCGGCGGCCTCCTCGAAGTGAAGCTCGCTTACGGGGCGGGTGTTTTCCACGTAGCGGGGATCATTGTTGTGCATGCCGTCGATGTCGGTCCATATCTGGATTTCCTCCACATCGAGCACTGCGCCGACAATCGATGCTGTGTAGTCGCTGCCCCCGCGCCTGAGGTTGTCGGTTTTGCCCTGATTATTGCGGCAGATATAGCCCTGGGTAAG
Source organism: uncultured Porphyromonadaceae bacterium (assembly GCA_902462525.1). Classification (GTDB taxonomy): domain Bacteria; phylum Bacteroidota; class Bacteroidia; order Bacteroidales; family Muribaculaceae; genus CAG-873. The sequence goes on from CABQCA010000019.1 coordinate 14,878, forward strand.
ATAAACGTCGGCATTTGGACTTACATCGAGCAGACGCCGCAGCCCCGATGCTATGTAGGCCATGTCGGGCTCGCCTCCTTCGCCGGTGCGCATGTAGTCGAGGGCCGGAAGCATTACGGTCGATATTCCCTGTTCGCCAAGATATACCTTCATTAGGGCAGTCGACATGAGTTCGCCCTGGGCAAGAATCTCTTTCTCGGCATCTTCATCGAAAGTCTTGTCGAAAAAGTAGCGGATTGTCGACAGTGAGCGCTCGATGGCTGCCGTAGCTTCGGCACGCCCTGCGTCGGTCGACAGCAATTCACCAACTACATCGGCATACTTCGTGGCAAGAGCATTGAGGGTTTCCTGCGAGCCGGGTACATTGCCCTTATAAAGATATTCCGAAATTTCAACCAGGGTGTTGGTTGTTCCCGACATTGCCGACAGTACAACAATATCGCCCCGCGACCTGCACACCAGGCCGGCAACGTGTTTTATGCGTCTGGCACTCCCTACCGATGTGCCGCCGAATTTTAGTACTTTCAATTCTGAACTATGACTTTGTACATTTAAAAATCCCGCCTCGGTGTCAGGAAGCGGGATTCGGATAGAGGTACCAAGCAGAATCGAACTGCTGTACACGGTTTTGCAGACCGTTGCCTCACCACTCGGCCATGGTACCATTGGTGGGTTTGCGAGTGCAAAGGTATAAACAATTTTTTACCCCCGCAAATTTTTCACCCACTTTTTCTTTCATAAATTTCCCTTCACGCTTTTAGCGGCGAAGATAGCGCCCATGGTATTCGTCATAAACATCGATGGGACCTTCTGTGATGATATTGTCTTTCTCTATGTGCGAATATACGATTTGTAATACGTTTTTATGGGCTGAGACGTCGGATATGTAGTATAGTGCCGGATATGTCGAGTCTTCGAATACAAATTGTATATCGCCATTGTCTTTTCCTTGGAATATCAGAATTTTGCGTTCTTTGCTGTCGCTTTTTTCGAGGATAATGGCCATATCATAGTGTTTGTATTCACTGAACTTTGGAAATATACATTTGAACAGTACTTCATCAGGCCTGTTTCTGCCATTGTGAAGTACAAAGTGCCAGCCTTCCATGTTGTGGCTTTTATAATAGTCGAATAAAGCTCTGCGAAAATCGGCATAAGGAATTGCCTTAAGAGCTTCGTTGCTGCCGAATATGCTCTCGAACAGACGGAAATCGTCCTCATTTAGTATATAGCGATTCAGGACATATCCACTGAGTTTGCCATATATCACTTTTGTATAGCCATCTGAACCGTCTCCGATTTTGATTAATTTCGTTCCGTATCTCGGAGAGCTGATAAGAGACCATGCATTAGTATCTCGGGTCAGATGTGTATCTGTGATGGTATAGTAAGTTTCGCCTTTTTCCACAACCGGCGTTGGTGCCGATGATTTTGAGCCGACCGTGTTGTCACGTGGTGCCGGCTGTTGAGGAACTGTATCCGGTACCGAATCTACTGGGATGTGACCGGGTCCTTGAAAATCAGGTGGAACGGGTTGCGACCGTATGGTGTCCTGAACCAAAGCAATTGAATCAGTGTCATCTCCAACGGTTCCGTCTTCTGCTTTTTGACCGCAACGTTGATACAGCATCACTGCGGCGGCGCACACCAATATGACTATAAGTCCGGACAGCGCTAACCGGTTCTTTTTTCGGCTGCTTTTATTCTTGGGATCACCGGCTGAAATATCGTTGGAAGAATTTCTGGCTTTTTCGTTCTCAGAAGTATTTTGATTTTCTTGGTTAGGGGCTATTTCTTTTCCGTCCGGCCGACTGATGTCTGCATGACAATACGGACATCGGCTGACCATCGGGTCTATTTCCTTTCCACAGCTATGACACCTTCGTATATACATATCGATTATCAGTATCTTGCGCTTTTCAGTCTGTTAATTTCCTGCTCTATCTCAGTCTCTGTCGGAGCAGCCTTTATTAGGATTGCGTAAACTTTGAAGTTTGTGATTGTAACGGAGGAAATTACGTTATCTTTTATTGAGTAGACCGACCAGGGCTGGTCTTCGCATATTTTCCCGAAATTATTGATTTTGAGGCAGGCTGCTGTCCATGTGCCGTTTTTAATTGTTTTTTTGTTGCCTCCTGCATAAGTTAAGTTTGTACTTAGTCCGCCAAACGCAATAAGGTTGGTATAGTATGTGCCATCAGGCAGATTGCCACTATAAAACAATTTTTTGAGAAAAGATTCATCGGCGATTTTGAATCCCGTTGGAAGATTATTGGAAATACTCAGACCATTGTCAGTCGGAACAGGTCGCCTGAATCGTACGGTTATAGGATCTTTTTGAACTATATGGTCATCAAACCAATAGCATCCCGCAGGTGTAAGGTTCGAAATAGCTCTGGTTCTTAAAATATCATAGCCCTTCTTCTGCTGTTCTTCGCGGTATGGGGCTAAAATCAGGTTGTCGGTGATCTTGTCGGCGAGTGCTGTCAGCTGCGACAGGTTTTCCACTTTGCCGGAGGTATCGTAGGCTTTGATAACTTTGGCCGCGTCAACATCGGTGAGGTGCGATGTGGCGTATGTCTCTCCGAAAAGATTTGTGAGTTCAACCATAACCATGTAGTTGGCCATGAATTTCCCATCCTTTTCTTCCGCTAAACTTCTTTTTGAATTTCTGTCGTTTCTATCTGAAGAACGGCGGTTGTGTTCCTCGACCATGGGATCGATAAAACTTTCGTTCAGTTCCATAACAGTATATCCGGGGACCTCTGAAATAGCCGCCGTAAGTCTGGATGCAAAAATGGTTTTGAATTCCTTGCTTATGCTATCCCCCGTCACGTAGACCTTTACCTTGGTTTCTGCTGTTGACGTTAGAACTGCGAAAATGGTCAGCACTGCAAGAAACAGTGGTTTTACATCAGCTATTTTCATTATCTAAGATCGGATATTAAAGTTTAAAGGAAAGAAATGATTCATGGATAAGACAAGGCCTTTGTCCTTTTTGCAAAGATACAAACTATCGAAATACAGCACTGTTTTTCTCGTTGTTAAAAATATTTAACAACGAGAAAAGGTAGTGTGATCTCATATTTCTTTTTAAGCACCGAGGCTGTTGGCGTGGAGCGCTTCGATGTACTGTGAAGCCTGGTGCTAAATATTTTTTTGTACTGTTCTTGGCGGGCCTGGTCGCGGTGATTCATCGTAAACGTCTGCTTTCGATATCCTTATCGTGATGTGGCAAGGAAAATTATCTGACTTTAGGCGTTTCCTGATATTCCTCCCAAACCAGAGTGGCAAGGTATTTGTCGCTACGACATTGTAAGTCGCTGACACCTTCTTCAATCAATTCTGATGTATCAGACTGGTAGTAAATATCTGTGGCTTCTTGAACCGAAACTCCATATAAATAGCACAAGCTTTTTATAATATTAGCGTTTTTGTTTGCCTGAAAGGCAAGTTTGCTTTCTTCGGTCATAATTGTTTGCTTTCTATGTGTTTCAGGCATTTGTCGAGCATCGTTTGCGAACGTATGCAGTACTGAATATTCGGTTTTTCATATTTGAGCAATCCTAAAGTATCGTTTTCCGACAATTCGCCTTCGAAGTATCTATCCAACGTTTGAATTACCTTGTCGTTGGCAATACCTCCGATTATGAGATCGAAATCTGTATCATCTTCACCGGCCCTGCAACTGGCTACAAAGTCAAGCCATTGTTTATCATAGCTGTCGAAAATATGAATTTTCCATTCCGACGGGTCAAATATAAAATCATAAGTATTAAGCCACGCATTTCTTTGACGGCGAATGAATCGTTGTGCATATCTTACGGCTTGTTCGTGAATTTATGTCAGATAGAAGCCTTTGCCGAAATCAAGATAGTTTCGTGAATGAAGTATGTCAGGATTTGTTACTGATACTTCGGAGGAATGGTAGAGTTTCATTGCGGGAGTTCTCCTTTCTCTTTCATGTAATCGGTTAAATCCTCTATAAGATAGCGTGAACTGAAAGTATGAAGCACATCGTACGATGGCACGATATAGTCGTAAAGTATTCCCGACTGTTTTAAACGTCGGTATACTTCTCGTTGACTCATTTTCAGCACATGAGCCAGCTGGCTGATACAATATATTACAAATTCCAGTGTCTTTGTGTCCATTGTTCTGTCGGGAAAATCAGGAGTCTTGGCCGAGTGTATTGTTGCGGAGGTTGTCGGTGTAGCGCGAAATCTGGCGCATGCGGCCGGGGATCGGTATGCTCTGAGGGCAGTGAGGCACACATTTGCCGCAGGCTATGCAGCGGTCGGCCTGGCGCATACGCGGCAGAGCACGGTCCATTCCGAATAGGAATCGGCGGCGGGCGGCGCGGTAGTCCGGGTCGCCGGTGTCGCGGGGTACGGAGCCTTCGTCGATACACTTATTGTACTGAGCGAACACTTCGGGGATATCGACGCCGTAGGGGCAGGGCATACAGTACTTGCAGTTGGTGCAGGGTATGGTGTCGTTTTCGAGAATCTCGAGAGCCATGCGCTGCAGAAAGGCCTCTTCGTCGGCAGTGAGCGGGTGCAGCGGAGAGAATGTTTTTACATTGTCCTCGAGGTGCTCCATGTATGTCATGCCTGAAAGAACCGTCAGCACGTTGTCCGGAGTTCCGGCAAAGCGGAACGCCCACGATGCTGCCGAGGCATCGGGCGCCAGTTCCTTCATTTTTGCTGCGACAGGTGCGGGCACCGCTGCCAGACGTCCTCCTAACAGCGGCTCCATTATTACGGCCGGTATGTTGCGTCGTGTAAGTTCTTCGTAAAGGTAGTCGGCGTTTGTGTTTCGCGGATTTATCTGCTTGGCGTGAAGCCAGTCGATGTAGTTGAGCTGAATCTGTGCGAAGTCCCAGTGGATTTCGCCGCGGTCCATCATGGCGAGGAGATAGTCGAAGACTTCGATGTCGCCGTGGTAGGAGAAGCCGAGGTTGCGTATGCGGCCGGCCTGTTTCTGCTCTATAAGCCACTGAAGTATTCCGTTGTCGATATATCGGCCGTTGAGTGCCTCCATGCCGCCGATGCCTATGCCGTGCAGCAGCAGATAGTCGACATAGTCGGTCTGCAGGCGTGCCAGAGAATTCTCGAACATTTCCATCGATTTCTCGCGGGTCCATGTCGATTCGGCGAAGTTGGAGAGTTTGGTGGCAAGGTAGTAGCTGTCGCGTGGGTGACGGCTGAGCGCTTTGCCCATTATTTCCTCGGAGAGACCGCGGCAGTAGGCCGGCGATGTGTCGAAGTAGTTCACGCCGTGGGCAAGGGCGTAGTCGGTGAGCTCGTTGACGCTTTCCTGGTCGTAGGTTTCGGAATCTTCCTCGCGGCCGGTGCGGTCTTTGAGCGACGGCAGACGCATACAGCCGTATCCGAGCAGGCTCACGCGGTCGCCGGTGTTGTGGTTGGTACGGTAGGTCATCGTATCTTCGCCTGCAGTGCTGTCGGCGCTATCTGTTTTCACTCTGACACCGCAGGCGGCAACGGCACCGGCCATCGAGAGTATGCCGGCATTGCGGAGAAAGCGGCGGCGCCCGCTGTCGATAGTTTCTTTGCTCATAGTTCTCGGTGTACTTTTATACCTTCTACATGGATAGCGGCGGTTGAGGCGCCGGTGGTTTCGGTAGCACCTACCGGACAGTGGTATTCACACGATCCGCAACCGATGCAGAGGTTCTCGTCGACGGTGGGGCGCCTGTGTCCGTTTTCCATCTTCACCATTCTGATAGCTCCTGCAGGGCAATGACGGGCACAGCTGCCGCAGTGTTCTCCTAAAGCAGCCGAGATGCAGATGTCGGGTGTCACAACGGCATTGCCGATTTTTATGACTGCTTTTTGCTCCACTGTCACGGGCCTTATGGCGCCCGCGGGGCAGATGTCGGAGCAGAGTGTACATTCCGGTCGGCAGTAACCGTCGGTGAATGTCATCACGGGCTGCATAAAACGTCCGAAACTGTCCGACGGACGGAGCACGTTGTCGGGACAGCGGCTGATGCATAGCTGGCATGACGTGCAGTTGCCGGTGATGTGGGCGAGGCTGAGCGAGCCGGCCGGTACCGCGGGGGCAGCGCCTTCGACGGGCTGCTTTTTCTTAAGCGGGGTGAGGCCGCCGTCGGTCACCTTGTCGGCGGCGCGAAGTGCTATGGTTCCTCCGGCTATTGCGGCGCCGGCCATGAAAGCTCGGCGTCCCGTATCGGGCTGCTCTTTGCCGATGGTGGCCTCGCCGGAGGGTTTGCGTCGGCGAAGCGAGTAGGAGAGCGCTCCCTGCGAGCAATGACCTATGCAGTCGAAGCATGCCACGCAGCGGCTGAAATCAATGGTCTGGTTCCTGGAATCGATGCACCGGGCCTTGCAGTGGCGACCGCATGAGCCGCAGTGGTTGCAAAGTTCGGTATTGATGGTTATGCGAAGAAGAGAATGACGCGATATAAAGCCCAGCAGAGTGCCGACGGGACACACTTTGTTGCAGTAGGCGCGTCCGCCGGTCCAGGCCATGGCCGTAGTGACAATCAGTGTGACGACAGCGACAGCCAGCACTCCTGCGTTGAGCGCTATAGCTGTCGGATAGGCTTCGAAAGGATAGTGGCCGTGCTCGGCGGCCGTATCGGCGAGCGAACTCATGCCCGAATGCCAGATCGGCACAAGAATCTGTCCGGCAATGCGGCCGAAGGCACTGTAGGGGTCGAGGATTCCGGCTATAGATGTGGCTATGACACCTGTCAGACCAAGAATCAGAAGCACTGCGAAAAGCACAAGAAAACCTGTGCGCATATGTGTGGCTGCTTTCTGAAAACGGAAGACACCGGGGCGGCGTTTCTTTTTCAGTGTGGTGGCCACATGCAGGCGATTGACGATGTCCTGATATATTCCCAGCGGACAGATTACAGAACAATAGATGCGGCCGAAAATGAATGTCAGCCCGATCAGCACCGCTATTGCCACGAAATTAAGGGCTAACAGTGCCGGAACAAGCTGAACTTTCGGCAACCACGCGAAGCGGTGTGCCGCCATACCTGTGAAATCGACGAATACCGCTATAATGGCCAGAAATGAAACAACGGCCAGAACGACACGGAGCGATTTCAGCAGTTTCATAATTCGAAGTTATATCCTACTGTCAGGGCTACGTTATTGTCGTGGAATTTGCCGCCGTCGCTGCTCTTGTACATGTCGCACATGCCGAAAGTGCCGCTGAGCTGAACCACATAGCTGCCGAAGGAAGCTCCGAGGCCTATCTTCCAGCCGATGTCGAAGCGGTTGAGACTTGGGTCTGCCGAGTCTTTGTAGCAGTTCACACCTTTGGTAACTTCCCAGCCGTCCTGCAGCTTGCCCGAAAAGTGCGAGCGACCGTACAGACCGGTCGAAATGACAGGACCCGTGAAGAGCGAAACCTTGAAGTTGTCGAAATCGGCGTGGTAGCCTATCTGAAGAGGAATACGCAGGCCAAGACGGCGTATCGACGACGATGTTTCTTCGATGTAGTCGGGCAGAAGGTCGGTGCCGGCATCATTCGAGTTCACGCCCATAGTGTTGTAGTAGAGGCTGACACCTGGCTCGAAGTAGAGGTTCATGAACAGGGGAATGTTGTAGACAACGCCAAGGTCGAATCCGGCTCCGTTTTTGAACATGTCGGTGGATATCTGTGTGTTAGGTTCTATGGCGCTGGGACGGTTTACGTTGCCAGGGCAGGATATGTCGAGGCCGAGTCGTACGCCGAGGTACGCTTCGTTCTGTGAATCGAACGATACTTCCTGTGCCGAAATGCCGAAAGCGCAGGCAGCCAACAATGATACGACAGCAAATTTTTTCATAAGTTTTTTAGGTTAATGTTTCAATATCTTGAGAGACTGACGGGAGGAACTTTATACCTCCGGAACATGCAAATATAGCGATTATTTTCGTTTTACCGGGAATTTCGCCGATAATAAGTCAGATTTACCAAAAAAACGGAACACTCCGACAATGCCGCTGTCTCAGATGACAGCGGCGAAAAGCATTGCCAGAATGCTGATGGCACCGATGCCTATCATTATGTCGGTGGCGGTGAAGCTCAGAGTGCCGTGGCTCCGGAAGGTCGATATTTCGGTGCTGAACAGGCGAAGATCGGAGACTGCGGTGGCCTTTTGCGAAAGAAATCGGCGCCCGATGAAAACCACGGTATAGTATGTGAGAAAGCCGTAGGCTACGCCGATTACGGTACCTGCAAGAATATCGCCGGGGTAGTGGACGCCGAGGTACATTCGCGAATAACTGTTGACGGCAGCCCACAGGATGATAAATGCCGTGAAGACTGGCCGGCGCGTGACAAGGCACAGAAATGTGGCCAGGGCAAAGGAGTTGGCTGCATGGCACGATGGGAAGCCGTAGGAGCCGCCGCGGTAGCCGTTGACAACAGTCACGAACTGTGAAAGCGGATTCTCAAGGTTTGACGGACGCAGACGATGGAAATAGGGGCGCAGGAATGTGGCACAGGTCTGGTCGGCGAGCGCTATTGCCGCTACCAGACCGAGAACGAATAGTACGGCCATCCCCGCGTGGTATTTTTTGAAAAGAATGGGAATGATGGCGGCATACATCGGAATCCAAATATATTTGCCCGTGAAGAGCATCATGAAGTTGTCGAGGATTGCGGTGTGGTGGCCGTTGAAGAAGAGGAGAAGCTGCGAATCGAGCTGAAGGAGGGTGTCGAGCATATTAAAGATTGGAGAGATTATCGTAGAGTTTTTGTAAATAAGCTTTTGCCTGTTCCGAGGCCTTGTCGGCTCCGGGGCCGCGGAGTGCGGTGGGTGTGTTGCTGTCGAGATTGTAGTCGACGGTGTCGGTTGCCGTTACGAAGCCAAGAGTCGACGGACTTGTGTAAAATGCGAAGTGCGGAGTGCCGGAGGCAATCATATCGTTGCTACAGGTGAAAGCACTGTGATCA
>CABQCA010000020.1 GCA_902462525.1 uncultured Porphyromonadaceae bacterium
CGGTACGTGTGCCGCGAACATACGGGAACTGTCCGGGAAGCGAATCAGTGGTTTTGAGGTCAGCGATATCCTCAGCGCGGTAAACGGGCTGAACGTTGAAACCCTCGTTAGTTCTCCAAACCAGTTTTTTGTTGAAATCGGCCCCCTTGAGGTCGACCTCTACCTTGGCGCGCCATTCATCGTAGCTCGTCGGAGGAAACTGGTCGAACAATCTTTCATTATTTTCTGCCATATTATATAAAATATTGTGTGTCTTAAGGTTGTGTCTGCGATTTAAGGGCAGAGCGAAATTACTCATGACACCACTCTGCTAATTTTCCCACAAAAGTAGTCAATATTTTGAGCAAAACAAAAAAAAACAAATGAAAACACGCTGACGCTACAGCCTCTTCAGAAATTTTAAGATCATAAAGCAAAAGAAGAACCGGATAATTGTTTATTCCGACCATTATTTGTAATTTTGCACAGTCCAACCAACGAAATTTCACAAGGACACATGAATACCCAAAGTCTTGTCTCTATCGACGACATCACAAAAGAGGAGATGCTCCAGCTTCTGGACCGTGCACGCTATTTCGAGGAACATCCCAATAGCAAGCTCCTCGACGGCAAAGTAGTGGCTACGCTTTTCTTTGAACCGTCAACCCGCACCCGACTGAGTTTTGAAACAGCCGTCAACCGCCTCGGCGGTCGTATCATCGGATTTTCCGATGCTTCGACCTCAAGTACTTCGAAAGGCGAAACCCTCAAGGACACTATCAAGATGGTATCAAATTATGCCGATCTGATAGTGATGCGACATTTCCTCGAAGGTGCGGCCCGCTATGCCTCCGAAATCACTGATGTGCCTATTGTCAACGCCGGTGACGGTGCTAATCAACACCCTTCACAGACCATGCTCGACCTCTATTCTATCCTGAAGACACAGGGACGGCTCGAGAATCTCACAGTCACTATGGTGGGCGACCTCAAGTATGGCCGCACCGTACATTCGTTGCTCATGGCGCTTCGTTTCTTCAAGCCGATTTTCAACTTTGTTTCTTCCAAAGAACTTGCAATGCCGGCCGAGTATCTCGAAGTGTGTCGCAATGAAGGTATCGAATATCATGAGTATCGCGATTTTTCACAGGAAGTGATCGATTCAAGCGATATATTATATATGACGCGCGTGCAACGCGAGCGTTTTTCCGATGTAATGGAATATGAGAAAGTGAAGAATCTCTATACCCTTCACAATTCTATGCTCGACAGTTCGAAACCCAATCTGCGTATCCTTCACCCTCTGCCACGTGTCAATGAAATCGATCGTGATGTCGATGACAACCCAAAGGCATATTATTTCGAGCAGGCCCGTAACGGCGTCTTTGCCCGTCAGGCTATCATAACCAAGGCTTTGGGCCTTCAAATTCCTCCAAAATGACAGCAAACAAGAAAGAACTTGCCGTAGCAGCTCTTCGCAACGGTACCGTTATTGACCACATTCCTTCCGAAGCCTTGTTCGCCGCTGTTAAGATTCTCGGCATCGAGAATTTAGAAAAAAGTATTACGATAGGCAATAATCTTCACAGCGAACGACTTGGTAAAAAAGGTATCATAAAAGTGGCCGATACTGAATTCGATAAGGATATCCTCGACCGTATAGCTATCATAGCCCCTACGGCAGTTGTGAATATAATCCGCGACTACAGTGTTGTTGAAAAGCGCCCGGTATCGCTGCCCGATGTCCTAACCGGAATCGTGCGCTGCCCAAATCCTAAATGTATTTCCAACAACGAACCCATGTCGAGCCGTTTTGAATTAGTAGACCGCAACAACATTGAACTCTGCTGTCACTACTGCGGACATCACGTGGCAGGCGAAGAAGCCGCTTCGCTTCTATGAAAGAAGTCTGGAAAGGTGGCACCCTGCTCTACCCCCTCCCGGCTGTTATAGTGAGTTGTGGAAATGCAGAGGCATCCAATCTCATAACAGTGGCATGGACCGGAATAGTTTGCACTAATCCGCCAATGCTGTATATATCGGTGCGGCCCGAACGGTTTTCGCACGGTATGATTTTAGACAACATGCAGTTCACTGTTAACCTAACCACAACAGCCATGACCAGTGCCACCGACCTTTGCGGAGTCAAGTCGGGACGCGAGTGTGACAAATGGGCGCTGACAGGGCTGCATCCCTATCCGGGAAATGCCGTAGAATGTCCGGCCATAGATGAATCGCCTCTGTCGCTGGAGTGTCGTGTGACAAGTGTTTCTCACCTTGGCAGTCATGATATGATAGTGGCAAACATTGTCGATGCATTGGCAGACATCAAGTATCTCGACCCGTCGACCGGTCGTTTCAGTCTCGAACAATCCGATCTGATGTGCTACAGCCACGGAGCCTACTACTCTTTGGGAGATATTCTGGGAACTTTCGGTTTTTCAGTAAAAAAGAATAAAAACAACAAACGATAGATATTACATTATGCTTAACGACACCGCTATTTTCGACCTCATCGAGGCCGAACACCGCCGTCAGAAAGACGGTATCGAACTCATCGCTTCCGAAAATTATGTGAGCGACGAAGTTATGCGTGCCATGGGCTCTTGCCTTACCAATAAATATGCCGAAGGCTACCCCGGCCACCGTTACTACGGCGGCTGTCAGGTTGTCGACCAGGTTGAATCTCTGGCTATCGAACGTGTCAAACAGCTCTTCGGCGCAGAATATGCCAATGTTCAGCCTCACTCCGGTGCTCAGGCAAATATGGCCGTTTTCATGACCTGTCTCAAGCCCGGCGATAAATTCATTGGCCTGAACCTCAGCCACGGCGGACACCTCAGTCATGGTAGTCCAGTCAATTTTTCCGGTCTTGTTTTCAACGCCCTTGAGTACAATGTAGATCCAGAAACGGGCCTTATCGATTACGATAAAATGGAGGAAGTCTGCCTTCGCGAGCGTCCTCGCCTGATCGTTGGCGGAGCAAGTGCCTATTCACGCGAATGGGATTATGCCCGTATGCGTGCCATTGCCGACGAAATTGGTGCTATCTTCATGTTCGACATGGCCCATCCGGCCGGACTTATCGCCGCAGGCCTTCTCGATAATCCTGTGAAATATGCCCACATCGTCACTTCTACCACACATAAGACTCTCCGTGGTCCCCGCGGCGGCATTATTCTCATGGGTAAGGATTTCGTTAATCCATGGGGCAAAAAATCGCCTAAAGGTGAGGACCGCATGATGTCGCAGCTCATCGATTCGGCTGTATTCCCCGGCATCCAGGGCGGCCCGCTCGAACATGTCATCGCCGGCAAAGCTGTCGCTTTCCATGAAGCTCTTCAGCCTGAATTCCGTCAATATCAGATGCAGGTGAAGAAGAATGCCACAGTTCTGGCAAACGCTCTCTCCGAAATGGGCTACAAGATTGTTTCCGGCGGTACCGACAACCACTGCATTCTTATTGATCTCCGCCCTAAATTCCCCGAACTCACAGGCAAGGTTGCCGAGCGTGTTCTGGTTGAAGCCGACATTACCGCCAACAAGAATATGGTGCCCTACGACAGCCGCTCGCCTTTCCAGACCTCTGGTATACGTCTTGGCACTCCTGCCATTACAACCCGCGGGCTAAAAGAGGATTCTATGCAGGTGATAGCAGAAATGATCGACACCGTCCTTTCTGCGCCCGAAGACCGCGACGGAATTGCCGCCGTTCGCAAAGCCGTCAACGAAATGATGGCAAACTATCCCATTTTTGCTTATTGATGACTCATAGAAATAAAGTTTATTTTATCATTGTCGCCGCCGGAGGAGGAACTCGCTTCGGCGGCGACATTCCCAAACAATTCATGTATCTGGGCGATAAAATCGTGCTCAGACATAGTATTGACACTTTTCAGAAATTTTGTGAAGAAGGCGGTGTCGAAGGTAATATTATCCTTGTGCTGTCGCCGGCCGGACGCATTTTCTGGAGTGAACAAGCCGCAGCCTTATATTCCGGAATAAGAATAGCCGAAGGTGGTCCGACACGCGCAAATTCCGTGGCAAATGCGCTGTCTCTTGTCGAAGATGCAGCTGCAGGAGACATTATAATGGTGCACGACGGTGCCCGTCCTCTCATGACAGTTGATTTACTCAGGCGACTTATCGGAACTGTTCGGAGTGGAAATAAAGCTGTGGTTCCTGCTATAGCGCCTACTGATTCTCTCATGCAGAAAACAGAAGGTCCATTTGCTGCTCCTGTCTGTAGATCGAATTATATTGCCGTGCAGACTCCACAGGCTTTCGATGCAGAAACCTTGATTGAGTCATACAGTAAGAAGAAAGGCGACATTGCCGCTATGACCGACGATGCCTCTGTCGTATTTTCGGTCACCGGCAAACCTATATTTTATATTGAGGGTGAAGACACAAACATAAAAATTACGAAACCCTCCGACCTTCCTCTGGCAGAATATCTTGTTGAACAATGCTCTCGCTGAGAAACGTCGACATAAAGTTCGTGAAAGGAATAGGCCCGTATCGTGCTGACCTGTTGAAAAGTGAACTGGGAATCTGCAATGCTCTTGATCTCTTGCGTCACTACCCTACGGGCTATATCGACCGTTCGAAAATCTATTCTGTCCGAAGTCTTGTTATGGCACAGGGCGAGCTGCCTGCGGTTCAGGTAAAAGGTCGCTTCGTAAACTTCAATGTGCTCGGAGAGGGTGCCAAAATGAGGCTTGTGGGTCTCTTTACCGACGGTACTGCAACTATGGAATGTGTTTGGTTCAAAGGAGTCCGAAATATCAAAAGCAAACTAACCATCGGGGTAGAATATGTGATATTCGGAAAACCGACACACTTCAATTCTACCCTGCAGATGAGTCATCCGGAAGTCGACAAACCAGGCACTACGAACTCCGTTCCCGGCTTCCGGGGCACTTATCCTCTCACCGAGAGACTGCGAAGTGTCAATTTCGGCAGCCGCGCTTTCTTTGCATCGATTTCCGCTTTTTTCGCCGGCCATTCTCTTCCGTTTTCCGATCCTCTGCCACCGTCCGTTATAGCTCAGAATAATCTGATAAGTTTCGACAAAGCTATCAGAAATATACATGTTCCTGAAAATCCGCAGATTCTTGCCGCAGCGAAACTCCGTCTTAAGTTTGAGGAACTGTTCTTTATTCAGACGGACATGTTGCGTCGTTCCCGGAAAAGAAAAAACGATACAGAGGGTTACTATATGCCCCGGGTCGGTCGATGGTTCAACGATTTCTACTCCACTTGTCTGCCCTTTGAGCTTACCGGCGCTCAGAAACGAGTGATAAAGGAAATCCGTAGCGATATTGTCAGTTTCAAGCAAATGAACCGCCTCGTTCAGGGTGATGTCGGAAGTGGTAAAACACTTGTCGCTCTTATCAGCATGATATTTGCTATAGACAATGGTTTTCAGGCTTGTCTGATGGCACCTACCGAAATCCTTGCCGCTCAGCACTATGAGACTATATCAGGGCTTTGCGCCAAAATCGGTCTTAATGTCAAACTGCTCACCGGCTCCACCCGAACAGCTCAGCGGCGCCTGATCAGCGAAGGTCTTCTTGATGGCTCAATCCATATTCTTATCGGCACACATGCCGTTATCGAGGATACGGTTCAGTTCAACAATCTTGGATTTGTAGTCGTTGACGAGCAGCACCGTTTCGGCGTAGCCCAAAGAGCAAAGTTATGGGGCAAAAGCGCCGTACCACCGCATGTGCTTGTCATGACAGCCACACCTATTCCCAGAACTCTTGCTATGACCGTCTACGGCGATCTCGACGTATCTGTGATTGATGAACTGCCACCGGGTCGCAAACCTGTTACGACTGTTCTGAGATATGACGAACAGCGCGACAGAGTGGATAGTGCCGTACTCAGTCAGCTCGCAGCAGGGCGGCAGGTTTATATTGTCTATCCTTTGATTGAAGAGAATGAGAAACTCGATCTTAAAAGCGCAACCGAGGGCTACGAACGAGCATCGCTGCTATTCGGAAAATACGGTGTCGCTTTTGTCCACGGCCGCATGAAACCCGCTGAGAAAGACTCACAGATGGAACTTTTTGCCTCAGGCAAAGCGGGGGTACTTGTATCTACTACGGTTATCGAAGTCGGTGTCAACGTGCCAAATGCCACCACTATGATAATCGAGAATGCGGAGCGTTTCGGTCTTTCGCAGCTTCATCAGCTCCGGGGCCGTGTGGGCCGTGGTGCCGATAAAAGCTATTGCATTCTTATGACAAAACATAAAATAGCTGCAGAAACACGAAAACGTCTTGAACTCATGACCTCAACAACCGACGGATTCGTTATTGCAGAAGCCGATATGCAGATGCGGGGACCGGGAGATATCGAAGGAACAATGCAAAGCGGTATGCCGTTCGAACTTCATATTGCCAATCTTGCCCAGGATGGACGTATTATACAGATGGCCCGCGATGCAGCCGAGAAATTGCTCGATGACGACCCCGAGCTTTCGAAACCCGAGAACACCAACTTCAGGCTGGCTATGAATGAAATTGCAAAAAGAAAAACAGACTGGAGTCGTATATCTTGATACAGCGCATCCTTTTTCAACCTTTTTTCTTACCTTTGCACCGTTAAACATCTATACAATGTCAATTAATTCTTATAATTTCTGGCGCACTACGCGCGACTATATAATGATCACCCTCGGCATGGCGATTTATGCTATCGGTTTCTGCGGGTTCATTCTTCCTGAAAAGGTCGTTATCGGTGGTGTTGCCGGACTCGGTACAATTATCTATTTCACGACAGGCATTCCGGTGGCTGTAGCGCAGTATGCCCTCAATCTTATCCTTTTGGCAATAGCATACAAGGTAGTAGGCAAAAAATTCGTGCTGGGAACCATATTCGGTGCTACCATGATTTCGGTCTGGATCGGTATCTTCCAGCCTCTTTTCCAAAATATCCATATCACGGAAGAACCGTTCATGAACATTGTCATAGGTGGTATTCTTGCAGGAATTGGCGTCGGAATGGCATTCACGCACAACGGTTCCAGCGGTGGCACCGACATCGTGGCGGCAATGGTTTCGAAATATACAAATGTCAGTGTGGGACGGACCATGCTTTATGTCGATTTCTTCATCATATCGTCGTCGTTTTTTCTATTTCATAAACTCAACCTTGTAGTGTTCGGTTTCATAGTACTGGCTCTGACATCTTTTACAGCCGACATGATTATCAACACCAACAGGCAGGCCGTCCAGTTCACAATATTCTCTAAAAAGTGGCAGGAAATAGCCACGGCCATCAACAACGATGCCAAGCGCGGATGTACGGTACTCTCCGGCATGGGCTGGTACTCTAAACAGGAAGTTAAAGTGCTCCTTGTGATGTGTCGGAAAATCGAGGCTGTCACTATTTCGCGAATTATAAAAAGTATCGATCCCGACGCATTTACCACACAGGCCAATGTAAACGGAGTTTACGGTAAAGGTTTCGACGAACTGAAAGTGAAAATGAAAACTCCGGCCCATCATCATAATCATACGGAGGAACAGTCATGAAAAAGGGAGTGCGCCCTGACGGACGAACTCCCGTGCAGTTGGAGAGAGGAGAATGGATATCAATCTTCTCTGTAAACTGCCTTATGTGTTTCCGGTGACGTTACTTCGGTTGCAGCACGCCGGGGAAAATCACCCTCAGTCGAGATGAAAACCCAGTCGATATCGTCGAGACGACGCATGTCGCTTACGAAGAAAGCCTCGGAATCGGGCGATGCAACAACGATGGCCCGTTTTACGCCGGCTTCACGAGCCGCATGTAGCGTGTCTACAAAATATTTGAGAGTAAGGTCATTGGTATACGCATCTTCGAGATTGTCATTGTAAGTCATCACTACTGTGTCGTAGCCTCGTAAACAATCTGTCACTTTATCATGGTCCTCGACGGGGAAGTGTATGGCAGTAAGTCTGTTGTCGTTGACCATGATCTTTTCAGGGAAGTCGACCATGGCCCCGACTGTGAGGCCTTTATCAAGAAGTGCGCCTAATACATCGGCAAATACGTGGCAGGTAGTGCCGGTCAATGCAATTTTTTTCATAGCGGTTAAGTTTGTTATCTATGCTTATAACATCTTCATATGCGAAGTAGTTCGCATAGCACTTAAAACTTTTAACCGTATTACTGGCCCTCAGCGCACAGGAAGAATAATCCTTTCGCCAAGGATCTTCACCAGCTCACGCTGCATCTGCTGCAATTGTGAAATATGTTCTATCACTTCTCTGATTTTCTCTACGTTTGCGGGATCGACAGTTGTCAGTTCTGTCGAAAGATCTTTCAGACGAAGGTTCAGAATAGCATTTTGAAGTTCGTAGATAGCTCGCGGTACAAGGTCGTGCAGCTGGTCCTGTTCGCTTTCCACATTTTCCTGCTTGCTGTAGATGCGTGAAAGAGTGTAGCGTTCCAAAAGTAGCGAGTTCGCTGTGCTTCGTATCATATCGTCAGGCGAATTTGCCAGTCTGTCGCGACAATAACCCGCATCGAAATCTATAATGCTCTGACGGCGGTATTCTTCGATTTCTTCGCGTGCTTTCTGCTCCATGGCCTCGATTTTGCTTATGCTGTCGGCAGTAATGCGGATATTGTCAAAGGCGGCATTGAGACGATCGGCACATTCAGCTTCAAGACGAGTAAGAAAAGCTTCCTTGTCGGAGGGCCAGCTTTCATTGCGCATTTTACGCACCTCTTCGAAGGTCCTCAGATAGGGAGGATATGCCATGGTGTAATTATCTATTTCCAGTTCGCTGTTTATGAGGTCGAATACCGTGCCGGGGACGAATGAACCGTCGGCACGGGCTATATCCATTATGTACAGAAGTCCATACCGTACGATATAGCGCATCAGCATAGTTTCATAAGGCAGAAGTTCGTTCCTGTTCAGATTGAGCAATGGTGCGTCGGGAACTTGTGCGGATTCCGCAGCTTGTTCACAGGCAGTTTCAGCCGTCTCTTCGTTAATAAGTGGTTCGGCTGATTCGCGGGCCCTGCGCCGCGCGGCTTCCTTTGCCGACTCCTCAATGCGTCGTGTCCGAAGAACCTTCAGCTGAGACGCTATCACTTGCTCCGGCATACCGAAAATACGCGAGCAATGCGCTATATATTCTTGAGTGGTTATCGGATCGTCAACGAAAGCCACAGAGTAAAGAATATTGTTTATTGCCTTGGCCTTTGCTGTCGGATCATTGTCGGCCACGTCCTTAAGCAGCATATCGGCCATAAAGGCTATCACATCCACTTCATGGTCGGCGAGATATGCTTCGACTTCCGTCGAACTATGACTTTGGGCGAAAGAATCAGGGTCGTCGCCTGGTGGCAGACTGAGCACTTTCACATTCAGTCCCTCGCCCAGAAGCATATTGATACCTCGAAGTGAAGCCTTTATTCCGGCCGCATCTGAGTCGTATATGAGTGTGACATTGTTGGTAAAACGTCGCAATGCCCTGATCTGACCTTCTGTAAGGGACGTTCCAGAAGAAGCGACTACATTCTCTACTCCTGCCTGATGCATTGAGATGACATCGAGATAGCCCTCTACAAGAATGCATTTGTCTTTTTTTGCTATGGCGCTTTTGGCTTGAAAAAGGCCGTAGAGCTCGAGATTTTTATGATAGATGGGCGATTCCGGCGAATTGACGTATTTAGCAATGGTCTTGTCTGAACGCATAGTGCGACCGCCGAAAGCGATCACACGGCCGGCGATGCTGTGAACGGGGAAGATAACACGGCTTCGGAAGCGGTCGTAAATGCTTTTGTCATCTCGTTCTATCTCCAGTCCGGTATCCACCAGATACTTCAGATTATAGCCTGCATTTCGAGCCGCGTCTGCAAGTTCGCGCGGACGGTCGATGGCATAGCCAAGATGAAAGCGGGCTATCATTGCATCGCTGACACCGCGATGGCGCAGATAGGCAAGTGCTGTGTCGCGTCCTTCATCGGTTCCGAGGAGATTGTGCTTGAAATGCCCGAGTGCGAATTCATTGACGGCAAGCATAGCTTCGCGGGTATTGAGTGCCTCACGTTCTTGCTCGCTTATCTCCTTCTCTACGATTTCGATGTTGTATTTTCTGGCAAGATAGCGAAGCGCCTCCTGATAGCTGAGTTGTTCGTGTTCCATTATGAAGTTGACGGGCGAGCCGCCCTTTCCACAACTGAAACACTTGCAGATATTGCGTGCACGGTTCACCGAAAACGACGGTGTGCGTTCGTTGTGGAACGGACACAGACCTTTGAAGTTGGCGCCACTGCGGCGCAACTTCACAAAATCACTTACCACATCGACAATGTCGGCTGCATCGAGTATCTTATTGACGGTTTCCTGGTCTATACGAGGCATATGTCACAATAGTTATTGCGACATTCCTTGCCAGAATGTCGCTCTGCTCTGCTGTTTATTTGCAAAAATACAATTTGGCGTCCTACTGCACAACACCCATGGCGTTAAAAGTTGCTTAAAAGTTTGCCGAAAATTCTCACACTGGAATAACAAGAATGGGGATGTCGTTACGTAGCAGTAATTTGTGTGCGAGTCCGGGATTGAACAGACGACTGAACGCATTGCGGCGATGATTCGGCACTACGAGAAGATCAAAGTTATTCCGGCTGTTGAGACGGTCGAATTCGGTTTCATAGTCGTTCTCGGGCAGTGGGACTGTCTCAAAATGATAATGTGTGAAATTATCGCGGCAATAGTCGCTCAGACGCATGAGAGCCTTCCCGGCCGACGTTTGCGAGAATCTTTTTCGCACTGGCAGATGTACTATCGTAACATTGGCTTCTCCCGAACCGAAAAGCCGATAGAGAGCATCCATGGCAAGAATATCGTCCTGGTCGATATTGCTGAAAAACAAGATGTTTGTCGGTTTGAGCAGACGGTCCCTGTCAAACGATTCAGGGACCGTCAGCACCGTAAAACGGCCGTCATCAAGCACCTCTGCTGTTACACTCCCTATCATCTCGCTTTCTTTCTTCGATGAGTTGCGTGTTCCCATCACTATCAGATTCGGACGCTTGGCTTTGGCATAGTTGACAATAGCGTCTTCAGGCACTCCTTCGCAAACATGACTGCTGAATTTTACAACAGGTAGACTGCCGTTTTTCATCTGTGACTTCAGCCGGTCGCCGAAATTGTTTATAAGTTTTCGCGCATTTTCGTCCAACGCCTGCCGTGCGCCCTGCTCTCCGACTTCATAGTTTAATGAATCGGTGAGCTGTATGTTGCCTGCGACGTATGGATCAAGATAGCTGTATAGAAATTGTATCGACTCTTTCTTTGCCGAGGCTATATAGACGGCAGTTACAGCCGCGTTGTACGATTTTTCGCTCAAATCAACAGGCACGAGAATCTTGTGGTCATTGGTTGGTTCGGCACCGGGCTGAGTGAAAAGTTCGCGGTTCTCGACAATACGGAGTGCCAATGGCAAATCTGCTTCGGGTATCCTTACCCGGACTCCCGATGAGAATGCCGGTATTTCAAGGTTTACATTGTTCAGCACAACGGCTATGCCCTCGCTTTCAAGAAGGGCCCGTAGAGCGAGTGCTTTCTCGTAGGTGTGGATTGCAATGGTAATGTAGCGCATAGTCGAGGGGATAAGCTGAAAAGTCAAAACCGGGACATCGGACATATTGCTCTGCCCCGCCCCGGTTTTTAATATTGTTGTTCTGATGGTTTGTTACTGTTCTTCCAGACCCTGAAGAATTTCGACTGCCATATCATAGATAGTGCTGTCATCGAGTACTACGATGCCGCCGTCAGGACCCGGTTCGATGTGTACACCACAGTTCTTACCGAAGTCGTAGTTGCTGCCACCAAAATAGTTGCGTACGGTCTGAACTGTCGTGTTGAGACGGTCTGCAATCTGATGCATCGAGCCGTCGGGCAGGCGATCCTTGAGCCGACGGAGTTCGTTGAAGGTGATGGTCTTAGTCATATTCAGTGTGTGTTTAGGTTAATATCGGAGATTTGTTTTTCGTTTCGCTAAATTAGTGTCAATTTTCCAACTAAACAAGCAAAAGCAAATAAAAGATTTATGTTATAAAACATATAATCAGACTATTCGCTTTTAATCGTTTAAACATCAATACATAAGATTTTATATTCTTTCAACGTCCGAAGCACGGAGCCATGCCTTGGTGCTGTTGTTTATTTTCACATTGTACCACTTGGGCGACACCGGATCGTCTGGCGTGGCTATTGAATCGATGATTTCCACTTTTGTCCCTTCGTGTATAGTCACAACCTTGTCGCCCGAACTGCGGGCGGCGCGAGGAGCTGATGTAAGTTGTGTCGAAGGTACGATGACGACGGCTTCTTCATGCGAGGTGCTTACTGCAAAACTTTGCCAAGCCATAAACAGAGAATAGAAGAAGAGAAACAGAAGAACAATACCTCCGAAGAAACCAGCCTTTCTGAGTGTGATACGGTTTGAGAAGATGTAGACAGCGGCTGCGCCAAGAAGAAATATAAATAACGCAAAAGCGGTCCAGGCCCATGTGTTGGCAGTCATTGAGCCGAGTATGGAATTGTGGACATTACTTAGAAAAGCACTATCATCTTCGGGACGGTCCTGAATACGCGATTTGACAAATTCGAGGTTTGTGCGCGCATCGCCGTTTGTCGGATCGAGCTTAAGAGCACGTTCATAGCACACAACTGCCATACCCGGCTTGTCGCAGCGGTAATAGGCGTTTCCGAGGTTGTAGTACACATCGCTGCTGACGCCGTCCTGTACTATCGACTTATTGTAAAGTTCCACAGCCAGCCTGAAATCGTCTTTATTGTAAGCGCTGTCGGCTTCCTGAGCAAGTGTGGCCGCATCGGCTACAACCGGCATCAGAAGAAGGATTATAAGAAGTATCTTTTTCATTTTTTTACGTCTTCTATGCTCTTAATTGCGCGTTCTGCTTTTGAATAAATATCTGCGGCCTCGGTTTCAGAATCGTTTGGCGTGAAGCGGGCCATTTCGCAGCGGTCGAGCACATCCAGTACTTCGGCCGTTTCATTCCCGCCAAGGCCGTAAGCGGTGAGTTTTTCAGCGACATTGTCGCGTGTCAGCTGTGACGCCGAAATCGAAAGTTTGTCGCTAATATACCCCCATAGAGCCTTTGCGAGGGAAGCATAGAACTCATCGTTTTTGTGTGCGTCGAGGTAGGTTTTCGATTCTTTCAGACGTTTGTTTGCCACTTTACCGGCTTTAGCGAGCCGGCGCCCTACTACGTCGGCTTCCAGGCGTATATTTCTACGGTATACCACTAAAATACCTGCAAGAATAAGGAATGCAAGTATGTAAAGGAACCAGTAGATCGGCGAACGGAATGTGTAGCTGACGTCGACAGCCTGACGGCTTGCATCTGTCCTATGTATATGAAGGATATCATCGATTGTCTCGTCAAGCGCCGTCTGTGTCGGGGCTGCCGCAGGACCGTTGCCGCGGAGAACCTTGATGGGTGTATCTTCTACTTCTGCGGTCTTGTAGGTCTGGCTTTCGGGGTCGAAATATACCAAAGGTATTCCTTTGATGATGAAATTACCCACTTCCTGAGGCACTATCGTATAGTCGGTGGTGAATGTGCCGCTAATGTTCGTGCCGCCTCCAATCAGGTTTGCCTGAACGTCGGTTTTCGGAGTGTAGGTGTCTATGCCGGCCGGAAATTCGACTGTCGGTGCAGTAAGGAATTTGATGTTGCCAGTTCCTTTTATGACATAAGAATAAGTCGATGCTTCATTGGTGCGCATCAGTTCTGGCTCAAGTTTCGTCAAAACCGTGAACGAACCGACGGCGCCGCTGAATCCTTCGGGCTGAGGCTGCGGAAGTGCCTTGACTGTCAGCGATGCGGCGTTCGACGATGTTGTCACATTGCGTTCTATCGGACGGCTCGCCGTTCCGAAAAAGCCCATGTTCACCTGTTCGTACTGCACTATGGTGACATCGTACTTTCCTGAATTGACAGAAAGCTTGCCTGATTTCTGGGGATACAGAAGCAAGCGTTTCAGGACGGCTGTGTGGTAGTTCTGTCCGTTGTAGTGCTCGATTGAAGTTTCGAGATTCACCGGCAGTTCTTCGGTCAGGAAACCCTCGAATGCGGGCTGCGTCGTTACCATGAATGAGCTGATGTCGTACTTGGTGTAGACCTTGATTGTCGCTACTACAGGTTCCTGTTCGTAAACAGTATTCTTGGAAAAGAAAACGCGTACAAGCAAATCATCGGCTGATATAGGCGCCGTCGACGATGCGCCTTCCGAAGGCACCACATCGGCTTGACGCGGGTTGCCGCCGCCCTGCCGGGGCGCATTTTTGTCAGGCGGCAATATCTGGAAAGTCGCTGTTCGCGAACTGAGGGCTTTACCTTCAACTGAAACAGTGACTGCGGGTACGGTGACAGTACCTGCCCAGTCGGCTCGGTAGGTAAAGGAATAGTCGATCGAGTACGACGACGACATACGTCCGTTGACTATCTGGGTGCTCTGCATAGTAGAGGTGGCAGGTCCATAAAGGAGAGTACAGCCATCAAGTTCTGGTGCAGAGGGCGGATTGGCCTCGCCGTCACTGAGGCGGAAAGTAAGTCTGAAATTGCGGCCTTCCACAACATTGCGCGGCTGCACCAGCGAGAACGACGGTTGCTGCGCCATCGCTGTCAGAGTCGCTGCAAGAAAGAAAAGTATAAATAGGAAACGTTTCTGCATAGTCGTACTTTGTTATCACCATGGTTTGTCGGTCTGAGGGCGGCCTTGAGCCGGCTCTTCCTTGGCCTGAACTTTCTTTCTGGTGGCATTTTCTTTATTCTGCATGGTCTGCAGAATTTGCTGGGCGGAATTGGTCATCGGCTGTTGCTGAGGCTGTTGTTGTTCCTGTTGCTCCTGCTGATCCTGATTCTGCTGCTGTTGCTGTTCCTGTTCTTTTTGGTCTTCGTTCTGATTCTGTTTGTCCTGATCCTGATTCTGTTCCTGTT
This sequence comes from uncultured Porphyromonadaceae bacterium, assembly GCA_902462525.1. Lineage (GTDB taxonomy): Bacteria > Bacteroidota > Bacteroidia > Bacteroidales > Muribaculaceae > CAG-873. The sequence continues at coordinate 14,968 of CABQCA010000020.1, forward strand.
CTTGTTTTTTGAGCTGTGCCAGACGCAGGTTTTCGCGAGCGTTCATATCCGACGGATTCAGGCGCAGGGCGCTTTTGTAGCTTTCGATACTCTGGTCGTATTTTTCGTCGTTGAAAGCCATATTGCCCATATTGTAGAAAGTTCGTTCGGCAATGTCCTTATCGTACTGCAGAGCGTCGCCGAGCAACTCGGAGAACAGTTGGGCGGCTTGTACACGAGGATCCTTCTCAGTGCCTTTATTATCATCATTCTGAAGCTGCAGCAAGGTCACAGCTTTATTGTATTTGGCACGGATAGAGCTGCCGTTTTCCTCCAGAGCCTTATCGTAGGCCTCGAGAGCTTCGTAGAATTTATCCTTTTCGAAGAGACTGTTGCCCCGCCGGATATTGTTGCGTTCTGATTTATAGGATTTCGACGGAGTATAATAACGTGATCGGACTTCCGGCTGTGCTGGAGCCTCGGTTTCAGTACCTGATGCCATCTGTGCGGAATCGGGCATTTCAAGCTGGGCTGACACACACAGTGTACCTGCCGCAAAAAACAGAAGTGGAAATATTGTCGCTTTCATTTCTGCTCCTCCTTTGTAAAGAAATTGATGCCACGCAGCCAGCTGATTTTGCGGTTGACGACAAATACATCGATAAGCAGGAAAATAAGCGCTATTGCTGCGAACGTGGGGAACTGCTCGGCTCCGGCTTTATATGTTATGGACCGGAATTCCGATTTCTGAAGCTTGTCGAGCTGGTCGGAAAGTTCAGAAAGGGCTTTGGGCGAAGCACCGTTGACATATATGCCGTTACCTGCCTGTGCTATCTCTTGTGCAAGACCTTCATTGAGACGGGTTATCACAGGACGGCCTTCGGCGTCGTTGAATCCGGGTAACAGAGCGCCTTCCGGTGTTCCGAGACCGATGACATCTATTTGAATGTCGTTTTCGGCAGCCAGTCGTGCTGTTTCTATTGCTTCACCTTCGTGGTCTTCGGCATCGGTAATCAGTATTATTGCCTTGTGCATGTCTTCAGCCGGTGAAAAACCGTTCATTGCCATTTTGATAGCGCTTGAAATCGACGTTCCCTGAAATGCCATCTGATCAGGCGTCAGATCGTTGAGATACATTTTTGCTGTGTAAAAATCGCTTGTCAGAGGAAGCTGCATCTTCGAATTACCTGCAAATATCACAAGACCGACCTTGTCGTTGTCGAGACGGTCGATAAGTTTCTCAAGAAGAAGACGCGCGCGGTCGAGGCGTATCACACCATCAGGACGGTCGGTCGATGATGCGAGCATCGAGTTGGAAACGTCGAATGCTATCATCACCTCAATGCCGGCTGTTGTTTCCTGTTGCTCTTTAGCGCCCGCGCGGGGACGGGCAAGCACCACAACCAATGCGGCAAGGGCTATCATCTGGAGAGTAAGTTTTACGCCGGGTGTGTAGCGTGATGTGTCGGGCATGAGATGTTCGATCGACGACATACGTCCGAAACGGCGCAATTTGGCACGGCGTGAGGCCCGTGCCGCCATGAAAAGCAGAACGGCCACAGGCACAAGTGCCAGAAGATATAAATATGTGGGATTAGCAAAATCAAACATAGCAAAAGTTCTATGGAATAGATCTCAGTATAGTATAGCGAAGCAAAATCTCAAAAGCGAAGAACCCGAATGCGAGCCATGCCCACATCATGTAGTTATCTTCGGTGTGAGAAAAATGCCTTACATCCATCTGGGTTTTCTCAAGAGCATCGATTTCCTCGAACACTTCCTGAAGCACACGGTTGCCGGTAGCACGGAAATATTTGCCTCCGGTGCTTTCTGCTACTGCCCGGAGTGTCGCTTCGTCGATTACAACCGGCTGAGGCTGGAATTCGATTCTGCCGGTCAATGTCTGCACAGGATATGGGGCATTGCCGTTGGTGCCGATTCCGATTGTGTAGATTTTGACACCAAGCTCCTTGGCGACTTCGGCTGCCGTAACAGGGGCTATGACACCGGTATTGTTCGATCCGTCGGTGAGGAGGATTATGCTCTTACTCTTGGCTTTGCCCTCTTTCAGGCGATTAAGGGAAGTCGCAATGCCGTCGCCTATGGCCGTGCCGTCTTCAAGAACATTCATCTGAAGATTCTGAAGGTACTGAAGCAGTTGGGCGCGGTCAACAGTCATCGGCACGCCGGTCAGGCTTTCGCCTGCAAATACAACGATGCCTATATTATCGGCTTCGCGGCCCGATATGAACTGGGCGGCAACCTCCTTGGCGGCTCCGAAACGATCAGGTTCGAAATCGCGGGCAAGCATCGACGACGATACGTCCAGTGCAAGAACGATGTCGGTTCCCTCTGTCGAGGTAGTGCGCCAACTGTCGCGTACTTGCGGACGCGCGAGAACCACTATCACACAGGCTATCGTGGCCATGCGGAGTATGAAAAGTAAATGGCGAAGGTACTGCTTCCATGTACCGCGCAGATTACGGAACGCTGACGACGACGATACCGCCATAGTGGCATGGATGTCGCGCTGCTTCCATATATACCATGCGGTCAGTGGTATAATCAGCAATAAAAGCCAGAGAATATGAGGATGAGCAAAATGCATCGTCTGTTTATTTAGAGGGTTTTCCGGTTTCTTTTGGCGAAACTTCTTTTTCTGCTTCCTCTTCGACCGGAGGTTTCGGTTTTGTAGTTTCCACAAAGTCAACAGCTTTGTTGAAGGCCTTGACATTGTCGTCGGGCAGAGGCCGTACTTTCGCAAATTTCACAAAGTCGGCTATCGCAAGCACACTTCGCATCTCGTCGGCAGTCATGCGGGTCTCGGGATTGCTTTTCAGGGCCTTGACAATCTCTGTAGAAGTCATTTCCATAGCATTGATTCCGAAACGTCCGTGCAGGTACTGGCGAAGAATATCCACAAGCTCGGTGTAGTATTCTTTCTCGTGTCCATTTTCCGGAAGCTTCTGTGATCGGAGTTTTTCGAGCCGTTGTTTGGCAAGGTCGTACGGAGGTACTGGTGCGGACTTCTTTTCTTCAATTACAGCCTGACGTTTGCGCAACATGAGGTATGCTGCTATAAGTCCGGCAACAGCAGCTATTGCCAGCAAAGCCCATAAAATCCAATTGGGAATGTAGTCGTACCATCTTGAATCGGCCGCGGCTATAGGAGCCATTGGATTGATGGTTTCGAGTGAATCGACATCAACTGCCGTAACTTTAAACGCAAGAGCGTTTGAACGCACTGTATCGGCGCCTGGAGCAGGAACTACAGCGAATGGGGGAATACTGATGTTACCAGGATCGAAGGCCTGAACTGTAAAATCGAAATCATAGCGCACACCATTGTCGGTGGAAGCTGTAAGACTGTCGGACTCTACCACATCTACTCCATGAAATGATATGAAGTCATTGGCCGATAACTTGTTTACAACAGGAAAGTCAACTAACTGCACTGTTGAAACAAACTGACTGGGCACATTCACCGATACATAGATGTGCGCACGGTCGCCCATAAGCAAGTCGACACTGTCAACCGAAGCAGTCACAGAAACGCTCTGCGACCACAATGGCAGGCATAGTACGCTCAGAATTACTGCAACATAATATTTCAACCGAACATTCATACTGTTGCTCTGTTTTTAAACAGCCCCATCAGGGCCTTTACATAATCTTCGTCTGTCGCAACCGATACATAGTCCACGCGGTTGCTTCGCAGTGCCTCCGACATCCGTTGCTGGCGTGAGTACCACCATTTGTTGTAGGCTTTGCGGGTTGCAGCCGAACCGGTGTCAATCCATCGGGTGGCTCCGCTTTCAAGATCGCGGATACGCATCAGACCGACGTTGGGCATCTCGCTGTCGCGCTTGTCGTAAACCTGAACAGCCATCACATCGTGACGGTTAACAGCTATGGTAAGAGGTTTACGATAGTCCGATTCGTCAATAAAATCGGAGATAAGGAACATTGTACACCGCCGTTTGAGTGCATCGCTGAAATAGCGTACGGCTACCGCGATGTCTGTGCCCTGACTTTCTGGCTTGAAGTCGAGCAGTTCGCGAATCAGAAAGAGGATATGCTTGCGTCCTTTCTTTGGAGTTATGAACTTCTCGACTTTGTCGCTAAAGAAAATTGCACCGATTTTGTCGTTGTTCTGAATTGCCGAAAATGCTATTGTGGCAGCAATCTCAGCAATCATCTCGCGCTTTTCAACGCCTACGGCGCCGAACGAGCGGCTGGCCGACACATCGATAAGGAGCATCACGGTAAGCTCGCGCTCTTCTTCATAAACCTTCACATACGGATGATTGTGCCGGGCCGTGACATTCCAGTCGATGTCGCGGATATCGTCGCCGTACTGGTATTCACGGACTTCCGAGAACATCATGCCACGGCCTTTGAAAGCCGAATGATATTCGCCCGCAAATATATTTTGCGACAGTCCGCGAGTCTTTATCTCGATTTTGCGAACTTTTTTTATAAGTTCATTGGAATCCATATTCTATCAGGGAACCTGTACTTTGTCGAGAATGTCGGTAATAATCTGATCGGTGGTGCAGTTGTTGGCTTCGGCCTCATAGGTGAGACCTATGCGGTGACGGAGAACATCGTGGGCTACAGAAATTACATCTTCCGGAATTACATAGCCCCGCTGATGGAGAAAAGCATATGCACGCGCAGCCCTTGCAAGCGAAATCGAAGCACGGGGTGACGCTCCGAAAGATATGTATGACGCCAGATCTTCAAGACCGTATTCAGCAGGTGTACGCGTCGCGAATACTATGTCGACGATATAGCGCTCTATTTTTTCGTCTACATAAATCTGCTCGACCACTTTCTGTGCTTCGATTACTTCTTCGGGGCGCAGAAGGGGTGTCACTGGGCGTTGTTCGCGTGCTATGTTCATGCGAATTATTTCGCGCTCCTCGTCCTTAGAAGGATAACCGATCACTACTTTCATGAGGAAACGGTCGACTTGCGCCTCGGGCAGAGGATATGTGCCTTCCTGCTCTACCGGGTTCTGAGTCGCCATCACCAGGAAGGGCTTGTCGAGAGCAAAAGTATTGTCACCTATAGTAACCTGACGTTCCTGCATGGCCTCAAGAAGAGCGCTCTGTACTTTGGCCGGAGCTCGGTTGATTTCGTCGGCAAGCACGAAGTTGGCGAAAACAGGACCCTTCTTCACCTGGAATGTCTCGTTTTTGACACTATAGATCATGGTGCCGATGACGTCGGCAGGCAGAAGGTCGGGAGTGAATTGTATTCGGCTGTATTTTGCATCAATGAGCTGGGCAAGCGTCTTGATGGCCAGTGTCTTAGCAAGACCTGGAACGCCTTCGAGAAGTACATGCCCGTTGGCAAGCATTGCAATGAGGAGACTCTCCACAAGGTGCTTTTGACCAACTATGGTTTGGTCCATTCCTCTTGTTATAAGTGCTGTGAAGTCGCTTTTTGATGCGACCAACTCATTGAGTTGTCTAATATTAACGCTTTCGCTCATAGTGATTTAAGTATGTTTCAAACTGTAGTTGCTGTAACGTGGAAGGCGCGGGGGACTCTTCCTCTGCCTTTTATCACGCAAAGTTAATATTCTAACAATTAAAGCGCTATTTCGGAATGTTAAATTTATTTACTTTCTCTTTAAGCGTCTAAACATTTAAGTATTTTTATAAGTAACATATAAAAACATGCCGGAAATACCATATTAGGCTTCCGGCATGTTTTTTATTAGATTCTTATAATCTGTATGTCGTTTACTGTTCTATCACCGGCTGCGATGCGGCATCGATGACATGAGCTACAATCTTCTGTTCGTCGCGGTTGAAATCGACAAATATTTCATCGTTTTCGTTCACCTTGCCGGCAAGCAGAAGTTCGGCAAGTTCGTCCTCAAGATATTTTTGAATGGCCCGTTTGAGAGGACGGGCGCCAAACTGGACATCGCAGCCTTTGTCAGCTATAAAGTTCTTGGCTTCATCACTGATAGTGATGGTATAGCCTAACTGCCCGATGCGTTTGAAGAATCCGGCAAGTTCGATGTCGATGATTTTGAAGATAGCATCACGGTCGAGAGTGTCAAAGATTATAACATCGTCGATACGGTTGAGAAACTCAGGCGCAAATGCCTTGTTGAGAGCTTTAGACAGCACGCTGTGCGAATATTCGCGATCAACTTGCTGAGTTGTGAAGCCCACACCGCTACCGAATTCCTTGAGCTGTCGCGTACCGATGTTCGAGGTCAGAATTATGATTGTATTTTTGAAATCTATCCGGCGACCGAGGCTGTCCGTAAGGCGCCCTTCGTCCATCACCTGAAGCAGAAGGTTAAAGACATCGGGATGAGCTTTCTCAATTTCATCGAGGAGAACTACCGAGTAGGGGTGACGTCGCACTTGCTCTGTAAGTTGACCGCCCTCCTCATAACCTACGTAGCCGGGAGGCGCTCCTATGAGACGCGACACGCTGAATTTCTCCATATATTCGCTCATGTCGATGCGGATTAAGGTATCGGCCGAATCGAAAAGATATTCAGCAAGTTTCTTGGCCAGAAGAGTTTTACCCACACCGGTAGGTCCGAGGAACATGAATGTTCCTATAGGTTTATTGGGGTCCTTAAGGCCCAATCGATTGCGCTGGATAGCCTTTACAATCTTGGCAATGGCATTGTCCTGTCCGATGACCGAGCCTTTAAGCTTCGGACCCATTTCGAGAAGCCGCAGACCTTCGGCCTGCGCTATCCGCTGCACCGGTACTCCCGTCATCATAGCAACGACTTCAGCCACACGGTCTGCATCGACAGTTTCGCGGTTGGCTTCCATGTCCTTTTCCCATTTGCTGCGGGCCTCGTCGAGCTGACGGCTCAGCGAAGCAGCCTCGTCGCGCAGACGGGTGGCCTCGGCGAAATCATGACGTTTCGCAGCTTCGAGTTTTTCGGCTGTAGTAGTCTGAAGTTTTGTTTCGAGTTCCTCTATTTCGGCAGGGACCTCAATGTGGCTTATTCGCGTACGGGCACCTGCCTCATCGAGTGCGTCGATGGCCTTGTCGGGGAAATTGCGGTCCGACACGTAGCGATCGGTCAGTTTCACACACGCTTCAAGTGCTTCAGCGGTATAGTTCACACCGTGGTGTGCTTCGTACTTAGGCTTGATATTGTTAAGAATAATGAGTGTTTCTTCGGGTGTGGTCGGTTCAACCATCACTTTCTGGAAGCGGCGTTCAAGAGCACCGTCTTTCTCGATGTTCACACGGTATTCGTCGAGCGTAGTAGC
>CABQCA010000021.1 GCA_902462525.1 uncultured Porphyromonadaceae bacterium
TACTTCGGCAGGCGAAGTAGCGCAGCAGCTCAGACAGCTGGTGAAGCTGCGCAATAGTGTGACGGATAATGCCGAAGCCGTGAAAACCGCCCGGGGGCTCACGCCACAGCTTATTGCAGCCCTTGAGCAGAGCCGCGCGGCGACCGATGCCGCTGTCAATGCCGATGATGCCGCCGCTGAAAAGGCCAAGCTGTTGATCGATGAACGCGACGCTCTTAAACCCAAGGAGATAAACGATAAAATCGATGCCTCGGAAAAACGCATTACTGCTTTAGAAAATCTCAAAAACGATATACAGATTTTTTGCGAGGCATCCGCGAAACTTGCCGAGGTCAAAACCAATGTGGCGACAGCACGCAGTAAACAGCAGAAACTCGAGGCTGCAGTCACAAGCTCGGCAAGTGCCGCCGAAGCCGCCAGAGCGAAGCGGGAGGAATGTGCCAATCGTTTCGCGACCATGCAGATGAGTGCCAATGAAGCCATTGCTCTCGCCCGGGAACGTCTGCGTAAAGGCTATGCCGACACGTGCCCGCTCTGCGGTTCGCGTTTTGATGTCGGCACTCTCCCGCTCGATGAAAGTTTCGTAATTCTTCTCGCTCCTCTCGAAAAAGAGCTGGAAGATGCGCAAAACGCCGAAAACATAGCCAATGAAATACTTGCCGGGGCCCGCACAGCCGCCGACACGGCGCGTGGCGAACTCGAAGCAAGTGAAAAACATATTTTCGCTGAGGAAGAGCGCCTCGGCAAACTGAAGAACGATATCGAGCGCCGTGGCAAGGCACTCGAACTTAAGGCCGGTGACCTTAATGCCGATATTATAGACAAACTTCTTGCTGTTCTGACGGCAGACACGGCAGCTTTCCGGATAACCCGTACTAAAGCCGAAGAGCTACAGAACCGGCTGAACGAGTGCATCCGGGAGAAGCAAAAGCTCGAAATAGTTCGCCGTCGGTGTCAGGAAACCTTCAACGACAATCAGACGAAAGTCAACAATAATGCCGCCGAGATCGAACGTCTCGCCGGAGAGTCAGTCAGACTTAAAGATTCTGTTGCGGAAGCAGAACGCATCATCGGCGGGCGTGTGGCGGTATTTTTCCCTACATGGAGCGAAGACCCTGAAAAAGCAGCCGCTGCCATTGTCGGGGCGGCAGAAAAGTATTCGGCCCGCGAATCGAAACGCCGCGGCGATGAGCAGCGTCGCAGCGAACTGGCCGGACATATCGGTGCTATTGACCGGACACGCAATGAGGTACTTGCCCGACAGCCCTCATGGAGCGAAATACAGCCGGTCGCGCCGCAGGAGGATGCCGACGCCGCTACAGCGCAACCTCAGTGGGCCTCGCTGCTTGCTTCCGTCACATCGCTTGCCTACACTGTACGTAGAGCAGGTGAGACCATAATCCGGTGCGATGAAAGTCTTGCGGCATCGGACTATTCCACCGGTAGCCTGACAGAAATCGAGAGAGCCAAACCACGCATAGAGGACATTCGCAAAAGGATAAGCGACGCTGAAAAAGAGCAGAAATCGTGCATCGACGCCATAAGCCGTGCAGAAGCCGAAGACTGCAATGATGCTGATATTCTCAACGGCCTGTGCCCTGAAGGCGTGCCCGCACGCAACGAACTCGAGGTACGCCGCGAACAGCTCGCTGTAAAAACCGATGAGATAAACCAGCAGAAAGGAGCCATCAGCAACGCTCTCACTAATAACGCAGCCAATCAGCTTGTACTTAAGACTATAGAAGAGAAACTTGAAAAGGCCCGCGATGAAGAAGCCCGCTGGAAGCGCCTTAACGACATCTTCGGCGGCTCTCGCTTCCGTACTCTTGTTCAGAGCCACATTCTGCGCCCATTGCTTAGCAATGCTAACATGTACCTGAGCCGTATCACCGACCGCTACACCCTCACTTGCAGCACGGACAACGAACAGCTGTCGATTTTTGTCCTTGACCGCTACAACAAAAACCAGGTGCGGAGCGCAACCGTGCTTTCCGGCGGCGAACGATTCATGGTGTCGCTGGCACTGTCGCTGGCACTGTCGTCGATAAATCGCGCGGACATGAATGTGAACATACTTTTTATCGATGAGGGCTTCGGCACCCTCGGCCACTACGATCTCGACTCGGTGATGCAGACTCTCGAACGACTCGGTGAAATCACCGGCAGCGCCGGGCGCCGTGTGGGCATCATATCGCACCGTGAAGAACTCGCAGAGCGTATACTCGTGAAAATCAACGTCGAGAAGCACGGTGCCGGACGAAGTATCATCAAGCTTATAAAGTGACAGCGGCGTATTAACATTGTTTAGCCATTTTTTTTAGCATTTAGGAATTTGCTGCGATGGGAAAAAAGTCGTAGTTTTGTAAACGTAATGGCTATATCATGTAAAACCGGCATATTCCTCTGTTTTCTATGTTTTTGCTGTGAAGCGGCATTCGGAGTGAGTGCGACTGATTCGCTTATGGACCAGTTGGGTATTGCTATAGCCGACCGGGGGGAATATCTGAGGCGGAAGGAAACTCGTCTGTCGGAACTCCGTGCCGCTCTTCAGAATGCCGGCACCGACCGGGAGCGCTTCGACGCGCTGACCGATCTCTACTGCGAGTATCATCCGTTCAATGCCGATTCGACATATTCGATAGTTCTCGAGCAGGAGGCTGTGGCGAACCGCATTGGCGACAGTGTGCTGACAGCTAACTCGCGCATGAATCTCGCTAATCTTCTGAGCGCCGTGGGCATGTACCATGAGACTCTGGGAATCATGGAAAAAATAAAGCCGGAAACTCTTCCTGAACATCTTCACGGCTACTATTACCACATAATGCGCACGGTCTACGGACGTCTGGCCGACTATGCGGCATTCGAGGCCGAGCGGGAAAAATATACCCGGCTAACAAATGAGTACCGCGATTCGATAATGGCAGCTAACGACGCCGGCTCGCTGGCGCATATCATCACCAAGGCCGACAGCTACAACATCAGCGGGAAACCTCGGGAAGCAATCGGGCTGCTGACGGCCTATATGGCGGCGAACGAGCTGCCCGAGCACGACAAGGCCATCTGTGCGTGGACCCTTTCTGAGTCGTACAGACAGACCGGTGACAGGGAACGCCGCAAGGAAATGCTGCTCATTTCTTCGATATCCGATTTGAAGTCGTGCGTGCGCGAGTACATATCGCTGCGCGAGCTTGCCATGATGCTCTATGAGGAAGGTGACCTCAACCGGGCCTACGAACTTCTGAACATCGCAGTCGACGATGCTACGAAATGTAATGCCCGCCAGCGTATCGTGGAACTGAACAACTGCTATCCTCAGATAAACACTATCTATGTCGACGAGGTAAAGAAACAGAAAAATAATCTTACCACGGCTATTCTGATAATTACGGTGCTTGCTGTGATTCTGGTTCTTATGCTTGTAAACATGCGGAAGCAGATGCTTCGTGTGAGTAAAGCCCGCAGCGAGGCCGAAACCGCCTATGCCCGGCTCAATGAAGTGACCGAACAGCTCAAGGCAACCAACGAGAGCCTGCGTCATGCCAACAATGAAATTGCCGAAATATCTCGTCTCAAAGAGGTGTACATAGGTCAGTACATGGACCAGTGTGTGAGCTACATCGATGCTCTCGACACCTACCGCAAGGCCATCGGCAAGCTTGTGAGCGCCGGTAAAACTGAATCCATTAAGAAGGCCGTAAATTCCACAACCATTGTCGACGAGCAGCTTAAATCGTTCTATGCCCAGTTCGACCGCACATTCCTAAATCTTTTCCCGTCGTTTGTGGATGATTTCAACAGCCTGCTGTTGCCCGAAGAAGCCATTGTACCCAAGAAAGAAGGAACGTTGAATCCCGAACTGCGCATATTCGCTTTAATCCGTCTGGGAATCAGCGACAGCGATAAGATAGCGAAATTCCTCAGATATTCACTCACGACTATATATAACTACAGGACTAAAGTCCGAAACAAATCGCGCGGCGACCGAAATCAGCTGGAACAGCAGGTTCTCAAAATAGGACGTCGATAAGTGTGTCGCGTAAGCTGAAAAAAACTTTGTAAAACAACTTCCGGGCCTTCTGCAAGGGTCTGATAACATTCATATTTCCGCTACATTTTTCAAGGTCTGCCGAAATGTAATGTATTGATACTTAATGTATATATTTCTATAAACTACTACATTTTCAGTGTATGCTATTGATTCCGTCGTGGCAAGCCTTTAATTTTGCGACATCAATTAACCAATATCACGAAAAACAAATGGCAAAAGGTATTTGTAAGTTAAGGACAACGTTCCTGTTGCTACTGGCCGTGCTCGGCTTTCAATTGTCGGCACAGCAGATAAGCATTACCGGAACAGTGACCGAAGCCGGCGGTGAACCCCTGATCGGCGTAAGTGTCGTGGTGGCGGGCGCCGGGACAGGCGTAACCACCGACATCGACGGAAACTACACGATTTCAGCTGATGCAAAAGGACAGCTGCGCTTCTCCTATATAGGCTATCAGAGTGTCGACGTGCCCGTCGAAGGGCGCACGGTAATCAAAGTGGAACTTAAGGAGGACTCAGAACTTCTGAGCGAAGTCGTGGTCATTGGCTACGGCACCATGGACAAGAAGGAGCTCACCTCTGCGATATCGCATGTGGGGGAAAAGGATTTTCTCACCATCAGCTCGCTGGACCCTTCGATGATGATTCAGGGCAAGGTGCCCGGTGTGTCAATAACAAACACCGCTACCGGCGACCCGAACAACCAGGCGAGCATCCAGATCCGCGGCGTATCGTCGCGTTCGGCCGGACTCGGTCCGCTTATTGTCATCGACGGTGTGCCCGGCGGAAATCTTACCAATATAAACCCCAACGACATTGCATCGTTCGATATTCTGAAGGACGGCGCCGCCTCTGCTATTTACGGTACCCGCGGCTCAAACGGCGTGATACTCGTGACAACGAAGAAAGGCAGCAAGGACGGCAGCGTCCATACTTCCTACTCTGGCACGCTGTCGTGGGACAAAGTGAAAAAGGAACTTGACATGATGAGTGCTCAGGAATACCGTGACGTTCGTCTGGGCTGGGGTGACCGCGGCGTTGACCTTGGAGGCAACCTCGACTGGCTCGATGCCGTGTCGCGCACCGGCTTCACCATGCAGCATACTCTCACTGTGAGCGGCGGCAACGAGCGTAGCAACTACCGCGTGAGCGCCGACTACCGCGATGCAAACGGTGTGGATCTTCGCTCCGGCCGCGAGGAGTACGGCGCCCGTGCCTCGGTGATGCACACGACCAAGGGCGGCCTGTTCACCATCAACCTCAATGTCGCTCCGCGAATCATCTACCGCGACAACGCCGACTGGAGTGTTTTCCGAAATGCCATCGAGGCAAATCCCACCACACCGCTCATGGACCCCGACAATCCCTCTCAGTACTATAATTTCCAGGGCCAGGTGGTAGGCAGCAACCCTGTTGAACTTCAGAAGCTTGAAAAGAATCATTCCGACACCAAGCTCCTCGACTGGGATGGCACTCTCAAGCTGAATCTGCTTCCGCTGCTTGCCAAGGACGGCAGCAGCAACCATAATCTTTCGACGCAGATTATGTTCGCCGACCACCAGTACAGCAACAACGACTCGTGGTTCCGTCCCTCGACAAGCACACTGGCCATCAATGCCGGCCGCGAGGGTGAGGCCAGCCGCGCATATTCGAAAGAACGTCAGTACGTGGTGGAATGGCTCGCCAACTACAGCGCCCGTTTCGCCGAGAAGCACAATGTGAAGGCGATGCTGGGTTATTCATACCAGTATTCGCAGTATCAGGGTTTCAATGTTGAGAACAAGGACTTTCCCAACGACGGTCTTGGTGCAGACAACATAGGCTCCGGCGAACTGGCAAAAGAAGAAGGCGAAGTGCTGATGGGCAGCTACAAGAATGATGCCAAGCTCATATCGTTCTTCGGCCGCGTGAGCTACGACTATGAGGGCAAATACCTGTTCACGGCATCGCTGCGCCACGAAGGTTCATCGAAATTCGGCGCCAACCACAAGTGGGGCAATTTCCCCGCCGTGTCGGCCGGCTGGCGTATTTCGCAGGAATCGTTCATGAAGGACATCGAGTGGATCAACGATCTTAAGATCCGCGGAGACTACGGCGTGACCGGTAATCAGGATTTCGGCAGCTACAATTCGCTCAGCACCATGACCGGTTTCGGATACTACTTCTACAACGGCAAGTACTATCAGGTATGGGGCCCGGCTAAGAACGTGAACCCCGACCTTCGCTGGGAGAAAGGCCATAACTGGAACGTGGGCATCGACTTCTCGCTCTTCAACAACCGCTTCTACGGCTCGCTGAACTATTTCAACCGCCGTCAGCAGGACCTTTTGGGCAACTACAAGGTGTCGGTACCTCCCTATCTGTTCGATGAGACCTTCGTAAATGTGGGCACCATGAAGAACACAGGCTTCGAGTTCGACCTGAGCTTCAACGCCGTCGATACCAAGGATTTTTCCTATAATTTCAATGTCATCGGCACTGTGATGAGCAACAAGTTTGTCGATTTCAGCAATTCCGAGTATGTCGGTCAGGATTTCTACAACATGTGCGGCACCGAGGATCCCTATCCGTTCTACAATCTCCAGCGTATAGAGAAAGGCAAGCCTCTGGGCAACTTCTACATGTGGAAGTATGCCGGCATCACCGAAGGCGGCGAGTGGCTGGTGTACGACAAGGACGGCGACATGATACGAGCCTCGCAGGCCACCGACGAGGACCGTCAGGTTGTGGGCAACGGTATGCCGAAGTTCACACTGTCGACAACCCACAACTTCCGCTACCGCAATTTCGACCTTGCGCTCTTCTTCCGCGGCGCTTTCGGCTTTGATCTTTTCAATATCCACGATTTCTATTACGGCACCCGTAACTTTACAGGCAATATGCTCAAGAAAGCCTACGGTAAAAACTTCGATGTCAGTCCTGACGCCAATCCCGTGGTGAGCGACTACTTCCTCGAACGCGGCGATTACTTCAAGCTCGACATGCTGACATTGGGCTATACCCTGCGGGTACCTCAGTGTCGCTTCCTCGACCGCATAAGAGTGTACGGAACGGTAAAGAATGTGTTTACTATCACAAAATTCAGCGGTGTCGACCCCTCGACCTATCAGGTGAACGGTCTTACACCCGGCGGACAGGGCTCGCGTACCTATTATCCATCGACGCGGCAGTTTATCGTCGGTCTGCAACTCGACTTCTAATAACCAGCAAAACAGAAACAAATGAAATTCGCGAAATATATGGCACCGGCAGTGCTGTTCGCACTGGCCACCGCCGGCTGTACCGATCTGGACGAAACGCTCTACGACCAGGTGGGAACCCAGAACTACTACAACACAAAGAGCGACGTAGTGCGTGCGGTGTTCCGTCCTTTCGAGCATGCCTACTGGAGCATAGGCAGCCGTCATGTGCTCAACGAACTTTCCGCCGACCAGCTTATCACCCCTACCCGCGACGGCTGGTGGGACGACGGCGGCCAGTGGCGCCGGCTGCACTACCACCAGTGGAACGTGGAGGACGGCGGCGATGCGCAGACCGAGTGGAACGGCTGTTTTCAGGGCATAATGCAGTGCAACTATGTGATCGAGGATCTGGCCAAACTCAGCCCCGCACAGTTCGGATTCTCGCAGGCTGAGTTCGATAATCTCAGTGCCCAGTGCCGCGCGCTGAGGGCATGGTTCTACCTCCGGTTGCTCGACGCATTCCGCAATATACCTCTGGCTGTGAGCTACAACGATGTGTCGCTTAACACTGAAAGCCAGGTGGAGCCTAAAGTGATTTTCGAATATATAGAGAGCGAGCTCAAGGACTGCACCCGTCTGCTCACCAAGAAGGAAGGTTTCGGCACGGGTGCCAATCTGCAGGGCCAGTGGACGCAGGGGAGTGCCGCCGCCCTTCTTGTACGCCTCTATCTCAACGCCGAGGTCTATATCGGAGAGAACCGTTACGGCGACTGTGAGAAAGTGGCTCAGGACATTATCGACGGTGTTTACGGCGACTATGCCGTGGCCGACCGCTGGGATGCCGCCTTCGACTGGGACAACGACGTGTGCGACGAAGTGATTTTCGGTTTCCCCAGCTCGCAGGGTTACTCCTACTGGCTTTACGACGGCAACACATACTGGTGGACAGTGCCAGCCCGCGCCCGCTACTACTTCAACGACCGCAAGGCCAAGGCGGGCGATCACAACTGCAAATACGCTGCATCGCCTTCGTACGACCTCGACGGCAATCTATACACCTACGAACTCGGTATGCCCGTGCAGAATTTCCGTAAATATCCGGGCGACGAGCGCATGAAACTCTACCGTAATCTGGGTGACAGCCGCCGCGAGGGCATGTTCCTTTTCGGATATCTGGAATATGTGGATGAAAACGGCCGTACGGCCCGCGTGCGCGCTCCGGAACAGCCCTACGACCTCTATATCCGTGACGCCGTGGGCAACTTCCAGTCGCTGGCTCCCGACAAATGGCCCTCCAACAAGACGAGCAATCTCCGCAACGGCGACCATAACTCGGGATGGCACTTCGCCAAGTATCCCTTCTACAGCGATGACGATCCCAACCAGATGGAAAGCGACTACACCGAAATCCGTCTGCCCGAGATAATTTATTCGCTTGCCGAGTGCAAGCTCCGCTCCGGCAACAAGACCGCCGCCGCCAAGCTGCTCAACAGCGTGCGCAAACGCAATTATCCTGTCGAGAACTACGATGATGTGCTTTATTCACCCGATGGCAAAGCATTCCTCGACGAAGCAGAGATGCTGGCCGAATGGGGCCGCGAGTTCTTCGCCGAAGGCCGCCGGCGCATCGATCTGATACGTTTCGGCAAGTTCAGCAGCGGTATCTGGTGGGACAAAACCGCCGATGCCGGCAGCAACACCGAGATTTTCCCCATCATGCGTCCTATCCTGAATGCAAATCCCAATCTGGTGCAGAACCCGGGCTATAACAAGTAATGGCTAATCCATAAAAGACAGAACAATGAAACTGAAATCCATCATATACGCTCTCGGAGGACTGGCTCTTGCAGCAGCTTCCACGGGCTGCGAGGACGAAAAGGACCTGATAATCGTCGAAGGAAATCTGCCAATCAAGACATCGACCCTCTACATGGTGGGCGACGCCACTCCCAACGGCTGGAGCATTGACGCCCCCACCCCCCTTGAGGCGTCGGCCGACGACGCCCTCGTGTTCGAATGGGAAGGTAATCTCAACCCCGGTGAAATGAAGCTGTGCCTCACCGCCGGCAGCTGGGACGCTCCTTTTATCCGTCCCGTCAACAACGGCGACGAAATAGGCCGTACGGCAATCAACAATGCAGTCTTCGGCATGCATGCCGGGGACCCCGACAACAAATGGCGTGTGACCGAAGCCGGTGTCTACCGTCTGTCGTTCAATCTGCGCGACTGGACCATGAGTACCGCTTATGTACGCGAGCAGGATGCCCCTGAAATTACGCCTATCGAAGCCGAAGCGCTCTATCTTGTGGGCAACGCTTCGCCGCTGAACGACTGGAACATCGACAATCCTACTGAAGTTGAGAAGAAATCGCAGTATGAGTTCGTGTTCGAAGGACCGCTCTATGCCGGCGAACTCAAGGCCTGCATAGCGACCGGCGACTGGGGTGTGCCGTTTATTCGTCCGGCCACCGACGGAGTAGTCATTTCCAAAGACGGTGTCGCTGACAATAACTTTGTGTTCACAACCGGTCCCGATAACAAGTGGAAGGTAGAGACTCCCGGTATTTACCGTCTAAGTTTCAATCTCAAGGACTGGACTGTAGCCGCCGAATATCTCGAGGAATTCAAACCGGCATCCAAGCTTTATATGATAGGCGAAGCCACCGCAGGCGGCTGGAGCTGGGACGCTGCTACGGTAATAACGGCTGCGGCTGACAACGACAATCTCTTCATATGGGAAGGCGAACTGGCCCGGGGCACCTTCAAGGCAGCCCGTGAGAAAGATTTCGGCGCCGCCTTCTACCGCCCGGCCGGAGCAGGTTACACTGTGTCGGACAAAGGTGTCAGTGCCCATGAAATGGTTTTCACTACCGGTCCAGACGACCAGTGGGAAGTTACTGTGGCAGGCGATTACCGTCTGACCTTCGACACAGAGAACATGACTTTCAATGCCGAATACATTGGCGGCGGTCAGGTTCATGTTTCGCCGCTCTACATGATAGGCACGGCCACCGCAGGCGGCTGGAGTCTTGACGATGCTACCGAAGTGCCGGCCGATGCATCGAACGCCGATGTTTTCGTATGGGAAGGCGAACTCGCCAAGGGCACCTTCAAGGCAGCCCGTGAGAAAGATTTCGGGGCCGCCTTCTACCGCCCGGCCGGCGCCGGCTATACTGTGTCGGAAAGCGGTGTGAGCGGCCATGAGATGGTCTGCACCACCGGTCCCGACGATCAGTGGGAAGTGACTGTGGCAGGCAAGTACCGCCTTACTTTCGATACCGCAAACATGACTTTCAACGCCGAATTCCTCGGCGCATCCCAGCCGCAGGCACGTCCTCTCTACATGATAGGGAGCGCCACAGCCGGGGGCTGGAGCCTCGACGATGCCACCGAGCTAAAGGCTGTCGAGGGGAGCGAGGGTGTGTACACATGGACCGGCGCCCTGAAGCAGGGCGAGTTCAAGTGCTCGTTCGAGCGTGACTTCGGGGCGGAGTTTTTCCGTCCGTCGGCCGATGGCTGCACTGTTTCTAAGGCCGGTGTGTCGGCCCCCGACATGATCTGCCGCGCCGGCGACCCCGACTACAAGTGGAATGTTGTTGATGAGGGCACTTATGAAATTACCCTCGATACAAAGAACATGACAATATCCGTCAACTATAAAAACTGAAACAACAAGCACGATATATGAAAAAGATGGGCATAATTGCATCGGCTGTTCTTGCAGCCCTGACTCTGGCAAGCTGTTCCGACGACATAGAAATGCGCTACCCGCCGAAGTTCGAGCTCCCTGAGCTTCCACACCTACAAGGCACCGCTCTACTGGAGCGTCTACGAATACTGCTACGAGCAGTCGATATCCGGTGTGGCAAACGAAAACATGGATATCACGCCCGCGGAGTGGGATAAAATCATCGACTGGGTGGCCACCGACCTCAAGCCCTATGGCTATGATATGGTATGTACCGACGGTTTCATTCCCATGCTTGCAAAGGACGCCTCTGGCTACATGACTCACTACGGGTCGATGTCGCTGAAAGATCTTGTGGCCAAGTGCAAGGCCAAGGGTATCAAAGTCGGTGTGTACGACAATCCGCTGTGGATTCATGGTCCGGGCGAGACAAAAATAGCCGGCACGGACTATACTTTCTCCGACCTCTACTATAAGCACACGGGCGACATCATGAATCCCAGCGCCGAGAATCAGTGGTTCAACTGGGCGGTTGCCGAAAATCCGGGCACAAGAGAATACATCGATGGCTTTTTCAAACATTACAAGGATCTGGGAATCGAATATATCCGCATCGATTTTCTCTCGTGGTACGAAGACGGCAAGGACCGCGGCATGGGCATCGTAGGGCATGGTTACGGCCGTGCTTCATACGCCCGCGCTCTGGCCTACATCGCCGAATCGGCAAAAAAATACGGCATTTTCACTTCGCTGGTGATGCCTCATCTCTACAACGATGCCGAGGTTGAGGCAAAATACGGCAACATGGTGAGAATAGTATGCGATACGGCCGGAGGCGGCTGGTGGCACTGCTCCTCACAGGAGAAGGGCAAGTCGTACACCACGTGGCCCAACTGCATGAACATGTTCGACGGTTTCACCTACTGGTCGCATATTACCGGCCGGGGCAAAGTGATTCCTGACGGCGATTTTATCCGTCTGAACAAGTTCGACACCGATGCCGAACGCGAAACGGTGGTGTCGCTTCAGCTTATGGCCGGCGGCCCTGTGACGGTTTCCGACCAGTACAACACCATTGGTGACAATCTGAAATTCTATACCAATTCCGAGATTCTTGAACTCAACACCGACCGTTTTGTCGGAAAGCCGCTCAGCGACAAACTCAACGACAGGAACAACGAAGTGTGGTTCGGTCAGATGTCGAACGGCGACTATGTGGTGGGCCTGTTCAACCGCGACGACAATACTCGCTCCTATTCGCTGAGGCTCAGTGATCTGGGCATAAAGGGCGAGTGGAAACAGCGCGATCTGTGGCGTCATGCCGACGAAGGTACTTCTGCCGAAATCAAGGCCAATGTGGCGGCTCACGGTTGCAAAATAGTCAGACTTTCGAAATAATATAACAGCATAAATTGATGAAATACAATATCCTGCTCGCCGCGCTTGGCGCGGCGGCCATAAACTTTGTGCCGACGGTAGCCGTGGCCGCAGACCTGAGTTCTCCTTCCGGTACCGTGACAGTCCACGCCGATGTGGTCGACGGCGTGCCCACCTACAGTATCGACTACAAGGGCCGTGCGGTGATAAAACCGTCGACACTCGGCCTACAGCTTGCCGACGGACCCGACATGACTGACGGTTTCAAGCTCACCGGCACCACGACGTCGACTTTCGACGAGACGTGGCACCCTGTGTGGGGCGAGAACAGTTCGATCCGCAACAATTACAACGAGCTTCTTCTGACCATGGACCAGCCCGAGCACTACAGGAAGATGAACATACGCTTCCGTGTGTATGACGACGGTGTGGGTTTCCGCTACGAGTTTCCCCAGGATGGTGTGCTCACATATTTCATCATCAAGGAAGAAAAGACGCAGTTTGTCATGACCGGCGATCACACCGCCTGGTGGATTGCCGGCGACTACGATACCCAGGAGTACGACTACACCGAATGCCGCCTTTCCGAAATACGCGGACGGATGAAGGACGCCATCTGTGGCAACGCCTCGCAAACCCAGTTTTCGCCCACCGGTGTCCAGACTTCCCTGCAGATGAAGACCGACGACGGTCTTTACATCAATCTTCATGAGGCCGCTCTTGTAGACTATTCATGCATGCATCTTGACCTTGACGACAAGAACTTTGTGTTCACGTCGTGGCTCACACCCGATGCCCAGGGCAATAAGGGACATCTCCAGTCGCCGTGCCACTCTCCGTGGCGCACGGTGATGGTAAGCGACGATGCCCGCGATATGCTGTCCTCAAATCTTATTCTGAACCTCAACGAGCCATGCGCCTATGATGACACCTCATGGATAAAGCCGGTGAAATACGTGGGTGTCTGGTGGGAGATGATAGGCGGAGGAAAACAATGGTCCTACACCAACGACCTCCCATCGGTGAAGCTCAACCGGCTCGACTACAGCGGCACTAAACCGCACGGGCAGCATCCGGCGAACAACGAGAATGTGAAGCGTTACATAGATTTCGCTGCAGAACATGGCTTCGATCAGGTGCTTGTCGAAGGCTGGAATGTAGGCTGGGAGGATTGGTTCGGACATTCCAAAGACTATGTTTTTGATTTTGTGACGCCGTACCCCGACTTCGACATCGCTATGCTCAACGACTATGCACACTCGAAGGGCGTAAAACTGATGATGCATCACGAGACATCGGCTTCGGTGCGCAACTATGAGCGCCATATGGAGGAAGCCTACAGTCTGATGGACAAGTACGGCTACAATGCCGTGAAGAGCGGCTATGTAGGCAATATGATACCGCGCGGCGAGCACCACTACGGCCAGTGGCTCAACAACCACTATCTTTACGCCGTCACCGAAGCTGCCCGTCATCACATCATGGTCAACGCCCATGAGGCAGTGCGTCCTACGGGTCTTTGCCGTACATATCCCAATCTTATCGGCAACGAAAGCGCCCGCGGCACCGAGTACGAGTCGTTTGCCGGCAACAAGCCCTCGCACACCACCGTGCTGCCTTTCACACGCCTTCAGGGCGGTCCGATGGACTATACCCCGGGTATTTTCGAGATGGATATGAAAAAAATCAATCCTCAGAGCCAGGGACATGTCAACAGTACTCTCGCGCGCCAGCTCGCGCTGTATGTGACGATGTACTCGCCGCTTCAGATGGCTGCCGACTACCCCGAGCACTATGAGCGCTTTATGGATGCCTTCCAGTTCATCAAGGACGTGGCTGTCGACTGGGACGAGAGCCGCTATATCGAAGCCGAGCCGGGTCGTTACATTGTTGCTGCGCGCAAGGCCAAAGGCACCGACAAGTGGTTTGTCGGCTGCACTGCAAGCGAGCACGGCCATGAATCGACAGTGCCCCTCGACTTCCTCGACAAGGACAAGAAATATGTGGCTACCATCTATGCCGATGCTCCCGGTGCAGACTACCGGACCAATCCTCAGGCCTACGTCATCACCAAAAAGGAGGTGACCCACAAGACAAAACTTAAAATGAAAGCTGCCCCCGGCGGCGGCTATGCCATATCGATTTATCCTCGTTGAGCGATTAGGCTGATGGGCTGGGCTGACGGGCTGACGAGCTAACGAGCTGACAGGCTGACGAGCAGTTGGGCAGTCGAGCTGACGAGCAGATGAGCTGTTAGGCAGACGAACTGTTAGGCAGCCTGTCAGCCCAACTGCTCGTCAGCTCGTCAGCCTGTCAGCTCAACCGCCCATCAGCCTAATCGGCTTTCAGGCGGAGAAAATCGACAAGCTTCGGGTCATTGAAATGGGGAATGTTGTCTTTTGATATTTCGCCCGAGCGTTCGATAAAGTAATACGAAGGGAAGCCCTGTATGTTCAGTGTGCTCATAATGCTGTTCGACATATCTTCGTCGGGAATGAAAATGTGAACGGCATTGTGAATTTTGGGCGCAAAGGCTTTCCACGCCTCCAAATCCGATTTGAGCCATATTACTGCGAAGATGATATCGGTGCCGCTGAAATACTTCCGCACATCCTCGCCTGCCGACAGAGCCGCGCGGCAGGGTCCGCACCATGTGGCACTGACATCCAGATAGACGGGCCGTGACGGAAACCTTTTTTTCAGCCAGTCGACCGGATTTACATTCCTGATGTCGCTGACTGTGTCGTTTTCCATTACGGCAATACTGCCATTCATAATGCCGGAAAAATCCAAGGTGCTTTCAGCGCCGGTGTAGAGACGGTCGTAATAAGCCGTGTCCGCAAAGTTTTCGCGGGGAGGAATTACCGCGTCTCCGAGTGTGGCATACATCAGGTCGCGGATTCGAGATTTCGGCATGATGTCGGCATATCCGGGATTTCTGTTCATCAGTGCGCTCAGATGATATGGAAAAATCATTACCCTGACATTTCGTTCGTTAAAAACGTCGAACAGCGAATCTGTGAGAAACGCCGTCTGTTCGTCGGTGCCGTTTCCTTTGAAACTAATCGCCTGATTGGCCGGAATGAAGATGTTGTCGAGATAAAGTAACTCCGCAGTCTCCGGATGCAGCGATTTTTCCTCGATGTACCTGTCGACAATGGCCCGGGTACGGGCTACCTCGCTTTTGAACTTCGGCATATACACCGAAAGCGGAATCGTGTCGGGAGGCAGCGTAATATCGTAGTAGATCGGAGCAAGATCGCAGAATGCATGGGAATATTCTTCATTGAGGGCAGCATGGTCGCCGGAAAGATGAAATTCGACCGGCGCTCCAGTTGCGTCGATACTGATGAATATGGAATCGCCCGGCTCGGCATAGGCGTTTATGAACGTCTTGCGTTTATAGTTGACCGTAAATGTGTGGCCGAAGTAAAATGGCAGACTCACTTCGAACCGTCCCGCAGAGTCGAGTTCGGCAATACAGCGCTTGCTTTTGTCGCTGATGTCACATTCGTTGATAATGATACTGCGCGATTTTTTGTCTGGCTTTTCATGCACTATCCCTGATACTTTGATCGACCGTGCAGGAGCCGAAAAGAGCGTGAAGGCTGTCAGCAGCAAGATAATTGTCCGAAGCATAGTGTAATCATTAATTTTAAATCCGGCGGACAGACACAGTCTGTCTTTCACGGTTTATTCCGCAGGTGCGAATTTAGCTTTTTTTTATCGGCGGTGCAACTATTTATTGGCGGCTATGATTTCGACTGTGCCGTTTCGAATTATCAGATAGAGGACGTAGTCACCCGATTTGAAACGGATGGCTACGTCCTTTGTGATATTGCTGCTGAAAATTGAATCGAGGGCGCGGGAGTATTTCCTTATGGCTGATTCTTTGTTATCTTTTACCACTTTACGGGTTCACTGAGGATATTACCGTCGGTAGCGTCGTCGGCAGTGAAAGTGTTGCCGCGATATTGCACACAGAGCATTATGAGCGGTTCTGTTCCGTTGTTGCGGACGCTGCGGCATCCGTCGGGAGCAACACGGACTACGCTGCCTTCTTCCACAGGAAAGACATTCCCGTCAACCTGAAATTCGCCTTTGCCACTGAGGAAGAAATACAGTTCCTCGTGATTCTTGTGAGTGTGCAGGAAGCCTGTTTCCTGACCCGGAGCGAATACCTGGAATGAGAATTCACCGCCGGTGGCGCCCACTGCCTGTCCGCCGAATACCTTTCCGGGAATCTTTATGCCGGCTCCGAGTTCGAGGACATAATCTTTGATGTCGGCAAGTTTGCCGAAATTGGCGGCACTGAAATTAGGGCCGTTTTCGATTGTCTGAATCTGTTTCATATAAGTCGCTGTTTTGTTTTCGCAGTGCAAAGGTATAATACAATTTATCGCCTGTCAAGAAGTTACATTTACTTCTTATAGTAACCTTTTTATCGGTTTTGCTGATTGTCAGTGAGAAAAAAATTTCGCAGGTAAATGAATTTTTATTTGGGCTACTGTATGACAGTATGTTGATTATAATTACTAACTTTGCAAAAGAAAGTAAGTTACAGAAAATATGATAAAGAAAGAGCAAGCCGGTTCGATAATAGAGATGTGTCCTGTCAGAAATGTAATAGCACGTTTCGGTAACAAGTGGGCGCTTCTGACTGTGCTTATTATCGGCGAACAGGGTGTTGTGCGGTTCAACGAGCTTAGCCGGCTGATTCCTGACGTTTCGTCGAGGGTGCTGTCGTCGACACTGCGCACACTGGAGGCCGATGGTTTTATCGACCGCAAAGTCTATGCCGTGGTGCCTCCTAAAGTAGAATACAGGCTTACCGAAGTCGGGAAATCGCTCCTTCCGCTCATTCAGCAGCTTACGGAATGGGCTCAGGCCAACATGAAAAGAGTGATGAATCACCGCAAGGAATACGGAGAGCCGCATGTGCAGTGAAAGAAGATAGGATTTCTGAGCCGGAATAACAGCATCGGTAATCGGACAGCCCGGACGTCTTTTTCACGCCCGGGCTGTCCGATGGTAATGGAGAACCGGAATGTCAGCCGATGTATTGTTCCTTGAAAGCTTTTTTGAATTCCTCGAAGACAGGATAGAAATCAGCGAAAACATTGCTGACACCGGAGCATTTCTTGAGGGCATGGTGGAGCAGACGGATACCCAGAACGAGTTCCTGAGCATGTTTTTCTGATATGTCACCTCTTACAAGAGTTTTTTCGACCATAGCGGCGAGATCGTGATGACCGCCAAAGTTGAAATTCATTACTTCCTGAATTTTACCATCCACAACTTCGGTGATGTTGAAATGGTAGGAACGTTTTTCTTTATTACAGTTACAATCCATATTATTGAGTTATTTTGTCGTTTACTCGAATAACATTGACTTCTCACGAAATGTTCCGCACAAACAGTTAAAAGACCTTCGGAATATCTAAACAGATCTTATGCCATACCGCGGCCGGCGACTAAGCCAAGACTATGGCCGACGAAACATGAGTTCTCTGAACATCACAAGGCGCTCTCGGTGTCTGTTTTGGCCACTGCGACCTTGTCGATGCGGGCACGGTCCATGTCGGCCACTTCGAGGCGAAAGCAATTCCACATTATGAGGTCGCCTTCGACCGGAACTTTTCTCAAGGCCTCGAGTATTAATCCGCCTATGGTCGTGTAGGACGAAGGCTTGTACAAATCCTCTCTCCCGAAATATTCCAGAAAATCGTAGACAGGACACTGACCATCCACAAGCCATTCCTCTTTGTCGGTACGCTTGATTATTATCGGACTGTCGTCGCCCTGCGCGATGCTGCCAATAAGCCCGTCGAGGATATCCCGGAGAGTGACAACGCCTTGGAAATTACCATACTCATCATATATAAGCGCTGAGTGTTCGCTGGAATTCCGGAACGTTTCCAACGCATCATAGAAAGTCATGGTGTCGGGCAAGCACAGACCGGAAGACAGTTCTCTCCCGATATTGAAATCCGACTTTCCGAGAGATAATATCAGCTGTTTGAGCGATACTACGCCACATATTTCCTTTCTGTCGCAGTCAAAGACGGGATAGGAAGAATGCAGGTCGTTGGCAAGTACTTTTCGGATACTGTCCACATCCATATCCAGGCACAGCGATATCACATCTTTTCGGCTTGTCATGATGGCATCAATGCGACTGTCACCCATTACAAGAGCTCGTTCCATGATATCCTGTTCGACGGCACGGACCTCTCCGGCGTCGGCGCCTTCCCTGATAAGCGATTTTATTTCATCCTCAGTTACTTTCGGCGACGTTTCGCCGATGTTGAGAAACCGGACCAGCACAGAAGTGGAGGCCGACAGCAGCCAGACGACCGGATATGCGATTACCGAAAGTGTTTTCATGGGTTTCGCCACGATTTTAGCTATGGCATCGGCTTTACCCATGCCGATACGTTTTGGAACGAGCTCTCCGACCACAATCGACAGATAGGTCACAAATACCACTATAATGACTCTGGAAAGATTCAGTGCCGGATGCGGAGCCACACCCAGACGTGTAAGATAGTCGCCGAGCTCAATCGCTACAGTGGCGCCTGAGAAAAGACCTGTGAGGATTCCGATGAGAGTAATTCCGATCTGAACGGTGGATAGGAAGCGATCCGGCTCGCCCTGCAGTTTCAACGCAGTGGCTGCATTGCGGCTGCCGCTCTTTGCATCGGCAGTCAGTTTTGACTTTCGTGCGGAAATAAGAGCTACCTCCGACATGGAGAATACTCCGTTGAGAAGAATCAATGTGATGATTATAAGCAGATCGTACATAGTGACAATACAGACGTTTTCACTAAATGTAACAATCTTTCACCGTCATTGTTTTATCATTCGATCAGTCCCATTTGTCTACGTTCCTTTTTTAAGCGATAAATCAAGCAGGAGAACGGCATGTTCTTTTTCTTCCGGAGGGGCGTCTTTCGGACGCCATGCCACAATAAAGCGGATGGTGGCATACGATGCGGAATAGCCTTTGTCGCCCCAAAAGTTTAGTTCACCCTGCATTTTCTGCGATAATTGAGCAACGGCCTGATTCGTCCGGCAGTCAAAAAGATAGTAATTGTCGTAGCGAAGTGTTCGGCCTGCACGAAGGGAGAGAATCTCATTTTTCCGGGTTTTGAAAAAACCGAGGTTTACATCTTTGTGGGACAGTTGCAGAACAATCTCGTCAGGGAGCCCGTACTGATGTTGGCATACAAGATGCTCATCAGCGGGCATATGGTCGAAAAGCGAGCAGTCTGTGTGAACGAACAGACGCTCTTTCGCACGGGTGAGCCCTACATAATATCGGCGAAGCACATATATCAGAATAGTTCGGAATGTTTACCGAAACGGACGAGTTTTATTATGCCGGCTTCTTTATCCCACCAAATCAAAAGTGTATCGCTTTCTACGTGGCATTCCATATAGCCCTAATAATTGCCGGTCAATAAATGCGGCCGATTTTCATCAGGCACAGGCAATCCCTCTGCCAACAGGTTAAGTATGGTTTCTAATTTGTCGATAACCGCAACTTTCTGCTTGTAGCGTTTAAGGTCTTTCTTAAATTGAGACGTTAGTTTAAGTTCATTCATAACGAGTCAACAAAGTTGCGGAAACTTTTCATGTCAAGAGTCTCGAGATTGTCCGAAGTCTCCGCTTCTTTCATTGCTTCGAGAGTAATTTTGTTAGGGCGTTCAGATACAAATGCCATGAGAACGCTTTCAACAAGATTATTCAGGCTGCGGTTATGGCGTTTTGCCTCAGCCTGTAACCTTGCAAGAAGGTCTTCACTAAGTCGAAAAGAAGTCTGTTTGCGGATAGAAGATGTTGTATTCATAGCTCAATTATATTAGTAGTGCAAAAGTAGTACATTTGTATAACACATCAAAACAAAAAAGGTTAAAAGTGACTTGGAGAATAATACGGCTGTATTTCCACCGTATCAAAATAATCTTTTAGATAGGAACGACGCGAAAAACAGCGTGTTATGGTAACCCGTTGGATTTCAATTCGATGTCAGAACAGTGATGGCAATGCTCCCCCTCCGCGATTTTCGGTAAAGTGTCGAAGGTTATACGACAGTTTATCGGCTGATGTCAATACTCCTTTTTGTTTATGTCGTTAGTTTTACGCCAGTTAATTTTGCCGTAAAATGCGGTAAAATGCGTAAAAAAAGAGTTGAACTATCGCAAACCGCGACGTTCAACTCCTTGATATTCCTTAGTTTAGCTCCCTGATAATCAGGCTAATATTCGTCTTCGTTGAAGAATAGATTAAATACTAATTATAAGATGATTACATAATTATTGTCTGAAATAGACAAGTGTATTTTGCGGTAAAAACCTATGGAATGCAACGGCATTTTTCATCGATATTGCCGTTATAGAGGAAAAAATTATTTCTTTTTGGCTTCTTTTTCATCGTCGGACACTTTCACGTCGGGCCGGTCGTCAATGTAATCGTGGGTCTTGAGGTATTCTTCGTAAAGGTCCAGGATTCTTGACGGATTGTCCCGCAGTTCGTTGCAGTGAGCTTTAGCGTCGGGGCAGTCGCCATAATATTCTTTCAGCATTCTGTGGAATTCTGGAGCGGCGTCTTTCATATAGTGGTAGAGCAGGGCAAAGCTCAGAGAGCCGTTGGAAAAGAGCATAAACGCGCCTTTGGCACCCTCGAAATATACGCCTACCACAGGGACGAGACGGCTGATGGGGTTTCTGCCGCCGGAGGTCTCCCATACTTCATATTTGATTATACTGCCTGCCGGACGCCTGTCCCACAGCCATGTAAATCCGCGTGTATAATTTTTGGCCTTGAACATGCGCGGAGCATTCACCGACATGGATACTCTGGTATTGGGCGCTATGTTGTTGTCGAACCACCGTATCTCGCTGACTTCATCTGCGGAATAGCGTGACCTCTTACTGTCGGGTTCCTCGCTTATGTTGATGTACTGCAGCAGCGTGCCCGATTTCGAGAACAGGTTTTTGGCTATCGTCTTGGCGTCGTTGTGAAGATAACCGCAGATGGTGTCGCCGTCCATTTTCACTACGCGCACGTAGTTGTCGGGATATTCCCGTCCCAGAAGATACTTAAGCCGAGCTTCGAGCCTAGTGTCGCCTCCCGATATTCCGGCTATTCTTGTGGCGAACTTATCTGGGTCCATATCGTAGGGATTCTTCAGGTCGTATTTCTTACCCTCGTGGTCCACTATCAGTTTCCGGTCATCGTAGAACCACAGGCCACCGTCGGG
>CABQCA010000022.1 GCA_902462525.1 uncultured Porphyromonadaceae bacterium
AGTGATGTCGCTGTGGCTCAGGAACATGAAGCGGCAGCCCGGCGCGAAGACGGCTGCCGATGTACCGGCGCCGGCGCCGACTGTCGTCGTGACTCCTTTGGCACCGAGGCGTCCTACGGTGCGGTCCATGGGAGTGGGCGATGCCGTCTGGAAATAGTGGTTGCCGCCCTCGTCGCTGCCGTAGTAGGCCGTGGCATCGCAGCCGGCAGGCGTTATGGCTTTTATGCGGCTGCCGTTGTAGCTGTATTCATAGAATCGGGTGAAACCCTCGCTGCTGCCGGCGACGACAAACGATTTCGCTCCAAGATGCAGCCCTTCGTATGCCTCGGGCTCTATCCACGCCTTCGATTCCTCGGTGTATACCGAGCGGCTGACTGTCGATTTGGGGTTCACGCAGAACAGCTCGTAGCGGTTCTGGTCGCGGTTGAGGGTGGCCACAATAAGCTGCGACGGCTCCGGGCCGTAGCCGATGCGTGGTATATAGTACGGTGCGGAGGGGAATTCGAGCTTTTTTGTCTTGCGGGTCTCGATGTCGTAGCTGTGCACGCTCACCGATGAATTGGGCTGCCCGGCCACCGGGTATTTGTAGCTCAGTATGCCCGGATAGAGGGCATATTCGGTCCTGCGCTCGCATGTGCCTTCGTAGAGCGGCAGCGTATAGGAGGGAACGGCGCTCTCGTCGAAGCGCACGTAGCAGAACGTGAGGTTGTCGGGAGCCCAGGCCATGAGCGATGTCACGGTGAACTCTTCCTCGTAGGTCCAGTCTGTGGCGCCGTTGATGACTGAGCCGACGGCGCCGTCGGTGGTTACAGCCACTTCAGTCTCGTAGTCGAGTTTGGCCATGTAGATGTTGTTGTCGCCGGCTACGAAAGCCACCACCCGCGAGTCGGGTGAGAACAGAGGGTCGCGCTGGCGGCTGTGGGCCTTCGACAGCGGGCGCAGCAGGCGCGAGCGCACCTCGTAGACATAGTACTCGGCCGTAAACGAGCGGCGGTATATGTTCTCGCTTTCGCGCCACACAAGCACTTTCGAGGCGTCGGGGCTGATGGTGAAGCCTTCGAAGTCGGGCAATGTCGTTTCGCGGGTATAGCCGACGTCGAAAAGCACACGGCTTTCTTTTCCGGTCGCTATGTCTTTGACTACAATCTTCTTATTGTCGGCCGAGCGTTCGGCGTAGCTTGTGCCGTCGGGCATGAAGACAAGCGATGGCCGTGGTGCCGCATTGTCGGGATAGCTGAAAGCCGCGAGAGCGTTCACGTGCGGCGAGCGCTGCGAAGCGCCCGACGCCTGAACGGCCATCAGGCCCGCGACAGCGCATATTATGAAGACAAGTACTGATTTTTTCATACCAAAAAAGTGTATTCGGCACAAAGGTAATGAAAAAATACTTACCCCGGCCCCATTTCTGCCCAAAAACACAAATTCTTCTTCTGCTATCATGCGACAATGGATTGGTTTTCAGCGGCGTTGGAGCGTGCGGGCGTATTTGCGACCGTAGCGGTCGGTCACCTTGACGGTGACGGGGCTGTCGGAAGCCTTTGTACGAGCCTTGAAGAAATGCCATGACCATACAGGACGGACCGTGCCGATAAGCGGATTGCCGAGCGCAAGGTAGGGCACGGGGCACGACATAAGATAGAGGGGATCTTTAGAACGTACGCGTTCGACCGGCAATTCTTTACCGTTTTCGTACATTTCGACGGTCCACCCCGGTCCGTAGCTCCATACGTTCACAAGGATTTCGTTCTGCTTTTCTCTTTCGGGGGCGAATTCAGCGGCTACTTCGCTGTTGTCTATTTCGATTTTGTTGAGGTCGTAGATGCGCATTATATCATTGCGGTCCATGCCTGTGCCTTTGAAGTAGTTTGTGAAGCCATTGCCGGGAGTAAAGTTCCATACTGCGTAGCCTGATGGGGTTCCTTCGCGACAAAGATTGTTGTCATTGCCAAGGTCGACTCGTGCGTTGAGCCACCACGAGCCGCAGACGGCACCGTAGTTTGTTTCATGCAGATTAGCTTTCTCGGCCGCATAACTGATGTGGGTGTGACCTGATATGATTTCCACGTTTTTGAAAGGAGCCAGAAGTTTGGCGAGTTCGGCTCCGTTGACAAGGCGCCACTCGGTGTCCATGCCTGGAGAAGGCAATAGCGGAGCATGGAGGCACAGCATGATGGGTGTGGAAGAGTCAAGGCCCTCAAGATCGCGGCGCAGCCATTCCATCTGAGGCTCGCGTATTTTGTTTTTGTACACACACTCGCCGTCGGCGCTTAGGGTGGGGCCGTTATCGACTATCTCCTCATCATCAAGGACTATGAAGTGGACTCCGCCTTTGTCGAACGAATAATATTCCGGCCCGACAAATCTGCGCCATTCTGCTCCGGCGTCGATATCGTTCATTGCCGTAGGATCGTGGTCATGGTTGCCCATTACGCTGTAGACCCGACCGTTGATGCGCTCGATGTCGGAGTATGCCTGCGGCAGTCCGTAGCGGTTCGATTTCCAGTAGCAGTCGTGAGCCTGATCGCCGAGCAGAATTACAAATGGATCGAGGCCGGCGGTGCGCAGGGAATCGAGTGTGGCATTCACGTCGGGCACTGTGGTGCTGACGAAGCAGTTGACTTCGCCGTGGCGGTTGCTTATCTGATTGTCGGCCATGGCAACGAAAGCGAAGTGGCTGTCTTCAACAGACTTAAGAATAAAGTTGGCGGTCTCGGGTTCGTCGGCGGGAGTGGTGAGAAGTCTCCAGAAGTCCGGACGGTTGCCGTGGCACGTGGCGGGTTCGTAGCCGGAGGGCGTACAGACAAATATCAGTCCGAGAGTTTTGTCTGTTTCGAGTGTATAGCGTCCTTCAGAATCGGTAAGCACTATTTCGTATCCGTCGGACACTTTGATTCCCGGCAGACCTTTGCCGTCGGTGTCGCTGACAATGCCGTTGACAGTACCGGCTCGGCAAGGTAGAAATGCGGCAAGAATAACGAGAACTGAAAGTATGTTTTTCATAAAAATGCGAAAATCGGGGGCGCAGATGAGCCTGCGTCCCCGATATATTATGGTTTAAATTTTATTTCCAGAGAGGCTGCTGTTCGAGTTTGTCGTTAAGCTGGAGCTGGCCTGTAGGAATAGGATAGAGGTACTGTCTGGCTTCGAATGCACGGCTTGTGCCGTTGCTTGCATCGATATATCCGTCGACATTGGCGTAGCTTACAGGCGATGCGCTTATGTTGGCACCGAGAGTAATGTTAGGATATTTGTTGGTGTCGAGGAGTTCGAGCTGATGCCAGCGGATGAGGTCCCAGTAGCGGATGCCTTTGTCGAACATGAGTTCGCAACGACGGCAACGGCGTACTTCCCAAAGAAGGTTGGAAATGCCCATGTTGTTGGCCGGGTCGGCCATGGCAGACAGGGAAGCCACAGTGGCATCAGGAAGACCTGCACGTTCGAACATCTTGTTCATCGTCTTGTTGAGATCAGCATCGGTAAGCGAGCCGAGTTCGGCTTTCGCTTCCATGTAGTCGCAGGCTATCAGAGCGCCCCAGTAGAGAGGAGCACAAGTGTAGTTCTTGATTGTGGTAGTGAATTCTTCTGTCATTTCGGGGTTGTTGAACTTGCTTACTCCGTAACCTGTAAGAGAGGTCATAAGCATGGAGTTGGGGCGCTGATACTGAAGTCCGTTATAGTAAACGGCAGTATCGACCATCTGTGCAAGGCGTCCGTCGCGAACATCGAGAGCGTCCTTAATCGAGTAGGTATAGATTTTTGTCTTGCCGTCGGAGGCCAGACGTTCCCATGTCTTACCTGCATCGCTTTTGTTCGTTTCCGAAGTAAGCTGTAGCGGTTTGCCGTCTGTTTTAAAGAGGAAAGCATCGAAAGCATCTTTAGTCATACCTGCAACGGGAGTCGACGAACTTGTGTAATCGACGGTGCAGTGCATGAGAATGTCTTTCTCGTAAGCTTTCATGAATATTATTTCGCTGTTGGCGCTTAGGGCACCGCGGAACGAATTGTACAGAGCCTTGTAATTGTCACCGATAGGATATTTGTCGACGAGAGGACCGGCAGCATTTACAACTTCATTGAAGTATTTGTTTGCACGTTCGGTATTGTTCAGGTGGTACTTGGCGTATGAACCTTCATAGAGACAAATTTCCGACTTCATAGCGGCAGCGAGGTCGGCGCTGAAAGTGATTTTAGAAGATTTGGTGCCGATGTTGTTCACTGCATAATTAAGGTCTTCCAGCGCATAGTCAATGACAGCGTTGCGGTCGGTGCGGGGACCGAACAGTTCGGCTTCGTCGGACGGATCCAGAGCTTTTGTAACCAGAGGCACGTCGCCGTAAGTGCGGACAAGCAGATAGTATTCGTAACCGCGCATGAGTCGGGCTATTGCTGTGAAGTTCGTCTTCTCAGCTTCTGTCAATGAGCTTGAAGCGACGCCTTCGATGATTAGGTTGGCTCGACGGATTTCTTCATAGGGCGACTCCCAGTTGCTTGAAGAACTGGGAATGGAAATGTTTTTCCACGGAGTGACCGAATTTGAGCCGACAGGATTGGCCTGGTCATCGCTCAGGGTCTGGGCATAAAATACGCCGAGGGCAGAGCCGTTGCCATAGCCGGAGAATTCTTCGTAGAATGAGTTGATTTGTCCCTGCACATTGTTGGGATTGCTCCAGAAGGCGGGATTGGAGATCAGCATGGACTCGGGATAGCGGTTGTCGTTCAGGAAGTCGTCGCAGCCTGTAAGAGTTGCGACGGCAAGTCCCATCGCTATCAGAAAATATATTTTTTTCATTGTTGTATCTGGTATTATATTAGAAAGTTACCTGAAGGCCGAAAGAGTATGTTTTCATCATGGGAACAGTACGTCCGAAACCTCCGTAACCGTCGTTGAGATAACCTCCGAAAGTCTGGTTCAGCTCGGGATCGATATGGATCTTGCGGGCGCCGTTGTAGATGAAGCACGGGTTTTCAGCCGAGAAATATATGCGGGCTTTCTGTATGAGAGCCTTTGTAGTGATTTCAGCAGGCAGTGTGTAGCCGACAGTAATATTCTTGAGACGCAGGTAGGCCATATTCATCAGATACTTGCTCTGAGGATAGAAGTTGCCCCAGCCAAGTCCAATGTTAGGAATGGTGCCCGCAGAGCTGCCTGTGGTGCCGACCATATTGGGATAATCATTGTTCTGATCCACATCATAGCCTACGATAGTGTAGGTAGGAATGCCCTTTTCGGGGTCGAAGCCTTCTTCGATGATGTATTTGTTATATGACTGCTGGTGTTCGAATGTGCCGAGGTTGGAGGCTGCCATAGGAACGCTGAACGAACCTGTAGCCCACATTTTGCGTTTGCCAACGCCCTGGAAGAACAGGTCGATATCGAAGCCTTTCCAAGCTCCGCCGAGGCGGAACGAGTATTCGTAGCGGGGAAGAGCGTTGCCGATAACTTTCAGGTCGCCATGGTCATCCATAGTGCCTTTGCCGCCGTCGATTACGCCGTTTCCGTCGCGATCCTTATACTTTACGTCGCCGGGGCCATAGTGGAAGTTCTTGTTGCTCTCAAGACCTGTCTGGTCGGCAATGCCGTCAGCGTATATCCACGCGCCTGTCCACTTGCCTTTTTTGTCGTAAACTTTGCCGGTGAAGTCGCTTTCCTCGAAATAGCGGTCAGTTTCAAAACCGACGATGTCGCCATAGTATAGCCCCGGAGTGTAGCCCTGTCCGTAGGAATACATGATGCCGTTTGTCGAATTGTATTTTTCGATTTTGGTGCGGGCATCGGCAAGAGTGAATGTTGCATATACATCTGCGTCGCCGAAGCTGTGATTCCAGCCGATAGAGATTTCCCAGCCGCGTGTGCGGAGCTGACCGGCGTTTACAAGAGGAGCGGAAGCGCCCATAACCTGAGGCATCGGGTTGCCGGGAGCAAGCATGTCGCGAGTGTCGCGCTGGTACCAGTCGAAACTTACATTAAGAGAGTTGTCAAGGAATCCGAGGTCAAGACCTATGTCGGTGGTGATGATGCGTTCCCATGTAAGAGAGGACGAAACAAGAGTTGGCATCGAGAATTCGGAAATCTTTTGGCCGTTTGCTCCAAGCCAATGGGTGTTGCCCTTAGATACCTGATTGATTACGGAAAGGAAGGCATATTCGTTGACTGCGTCGTTGCCTACATGACCGTAAGATGCGCGGAGTTTACCGTTGCTCCACCAGCTTTTGACGGGTTCGAAATAGTTCTCTTCAGAGAAGCGGTAGCCGGCCGAGAATGAGGGGAAGAATGCCCACTGGTCGTACGAGGGGAAACGTGTCGATGCATCATAGCGACCGTTTGCTTCGAAGAGGTATTTGCCTTTGTAGTCGTAGTTGATACGTCCGAAGAAACCGGCTGTTGCGCTTCTTGTGTGTTCACCGCTTGTGCTGTAAGTGTCGCCGTCAGTAAGATTGATGTTTGGTTTGGTGTTGTCAAGAAGACTGTAGCGCTGAGCATAGAAGTAGTTTCGGTCCCAGCGTTCAGCCGTTCCGCCGGCCATAATTTTGATATTGTGGTCCTGGGCAATGGTCTTGGCATAAGTGGCAAATACGTTGGTGTTCCACATAGTAGTGCGACGGTTGCTTCGGGCGGCATAAGTGCTGGAATACGATGTCCATGTGCCGAATGCGTTGGAACTCCAGTTGTTCCACATTACGCCGGGCACCTGAGCTGCCTCACTGTTCATGTTGTAAATGCCGTAGGTGAAGTCGGCCTGCAGAGTAAGGCCGGGAATGATTTCGGCGTTCATCCAGGCGGTCATGCGGTTCTGTGTGCTTACGGTTTCGTCTTTGTGCGCTGCATCGCGGATACCCTGGTCGTTACGGAAGTAGCGGGGATTGCCGTCGGCGTCGTTGACATAACCGTAGGTTTCGAAGAAAGGCGAGAAACGCCACATGTATTGGTAGGAGTTACGCTGAAGGTCGGGCGACTGATAATTGCGCTGACCCCACTGGAAGCGAGCGCCGCCCTTTAACCATGGGAAGATTTCTGTCTGGATATTGGCTGAAACAGTGTAGCGTGTAAGCTTTTCAGGACTGTAGCGCATGAGGCCTTCCTTGCTGTCGTAGCCGAAGCTGAGGCGGTAGGTTGTTTTGCCGGAAGTACCGTCGAGGCTGACGTTGTGCTGCTGCGAAGGCGCTGTCTGGAACAGGGTCTTGCCTGTATTCCAGTCGGCGTAGCGGATCCATGAACCGGAAGGAGTTACAATATAGTCGCCTACATTGTTTTCGTTCTCGTAGGGGTGCAGCTCGACAATGCTTTCATAGCGTTTGCCGCCGTGCTGCTCCTGCCACTTGCGGGCATAGGGAAGCACGTCCCAGTAGTTCATGCCGAAAACTTCGTAAGAGCCGATGTTACGGGCATAGGACTGAATGGCTGTTTCGAGGTCGGTTACAGTGTTTGCGAAAGTTGCGTAGTCGGTTGCGGAATTGAAACCGAAGTTGTTGGTGTATTTGAGTGATACCTTGTCTTTCGAAGAACCGCCTTTGGTTGTAATAAGGATTACACCGAAAGCAGCGCGGGTACCATAGATAGCGGTGGATGCTGCGTCCTTGAGTACAGAGATTTCTGCGATGTCGTCGGGGTTGAGGAACGACATGTCATCGACAGGAACACCATCGACAACGATAAGAGGTTCGGATTTGGCACCGTTGGAAAGAGTACCTGTGCCGCGGATTTTGATGGTCGGGTTAGAAGAGAAGTCACCGTTTGAGGTGGTGATGGTAAGACCGGGGATAGCGCCCTGAAGAGCGCGTGTCACATCCTGAACAGGACGTGATTCCATCGTGCGGGCAACATCGACGGTGCTGACGGCGCCGGTGAGGTTGGCGCGTTTCTGAGTACCGTAGCCGATGGCGACGAGTTCGTTGAGAACTTCGGTCGAGGGCTGGAGGTAGACCACCATGTTGGGAGCTGCGGGCACTGTCTGGGTGGCGTAGCCAACGTAGCTTACTTCGAGGCGGGCGCCGCGTGCTACGCGGATTCTGAAGTTACCGCCTGCGTCTGTAGAGACGCCCTGGCCTTTTACACCTTTCAGAACAACAGAGGCGCCGATAACCGGCTCGTTATTCTCGTCGAGAACCGTACCTTCGATGACGGTAGCGTTCTGGCTTTGCTGCTGGGGGGCGGGCTCGGCGGCAGCATTGAATGTGCCGGTCAGCGGTACGCCTGCCATCAGGAGCATAGCTGCGAATAGATGCTTTCTCATAAAGTTAATGGAAGATTGATTATGTTTTGGGTTTTGTGTTTTTATCTCGATGTGTTTTATTGATAATCATGGTATAGCCTGCGTTCCTGCCTCGGGAGCGGTTGGGCCGAAGGTTGTTGTTTGTCCGATAAATGGCGATGTGTCATTAGTTTAGTTGATGAGAATGGAGTGTCGGATGTGTGTTCACATGTTAACACAGCCCAAAATTAAACAAAGTTTTTAAAAACGGTGCATGTATTAACATTGTTTAACAATGAATTTTGTTCTGAAAATTCTCCGAAATTGGGCGAGAAGGCCACAGTCAGGTGATAAGTGTAATTTTTACAATTGTAAAAAATTGTTTAACGCTATGGGGTGGAGATTTAAAATGGGGCGGAGATTTCCAATCTCCGGCCGGTGTGTAAATGTATTTCTGTTTTGGGCCGGCTGTTGGAAACAGCCTTTCCATGGTGGCCCATGGATGGTTTGTGTGGAAATTTGCTTATATTTGCAGGCTGTTTCATGGCAATTACAATTATGATAACTGACAGGATAATGAAAGCCGCGACTGCAGCGGCGATGCTGATTCTATTTTTTACTTGCGGCAGTGCTTCGGCGCAGAGCGTGAGGGGCGAAAAGTCGTTCGGACCCCGTGCGGGCTATGTGAGCCGCAACAATTCGGCTTTTGCCGGGCTGGAGTTCGAATATTCTTTTTCGGAGCATCTGCGGATAGCTCCGTCGGCCGACATTATTTTCCGCAATGAGAAGAAGGACGGTCTGGCGGTGAATCTCGATGTGCATTTTCCGTTTGCCTTCGCCGGCGGTCGGGCCGGGGTTTATCCTCTTGCAGGGGTGAATTATACGTCGTGGGGTCTGCACAGCGACGGTGCCGACAACGGCAAGGACGTAACTTCGCATACTAACCGCTTCGGCGCCAATGCCGGCTGCGGAATTGAGTTGCGCTGTTCGCCGACTCTCAAACTGAGCGTCGAGGCACGCTATTCCTTGATGAAGCGTTATTCCACGGCGTTTGCCGGAGTCGGAATAGCCTATGTGTTTTAAGCATATATGAAAAAGGCAGCGCGGGGCGCTGCCTTTTTTGCGATAGCTGTCAAGAGTTTATTTCTTGGCGGCTTCGAGTGATGCTTTGCGGAATTCCTTCATGAGTTTTTCAAGCTCGAGCGAGGCTTTGCGGGCCCGTGTGCCGGCTGCTTTGTTGCCTTTTTCTGCCTGAAGAGCTGCGTCGGCCTTGAAGGCTTCGTACGCTGCATGGATTTGCTGTACTAAAGTTTCCATGGACTTTTTTTGTTTTGATAATTAGAGATTTGTTAATAAAAGGAGGATGATTTTCGTGTTGTGTTACTCCATGTAGACGGTGGTGTCGATGATTCCGGCGTCGGCGATGGCTTTTCGCCGTTCGAGGCATGTTCCGCAGCGGCCGCAGTGGTGCTCGAGGCCTTTGTAGCAGGAGTATGTAGTGGCATAGTCGATTCCGAGGCGTTTGCCGCGGAGTGCGATGTCGGTTTTGCTGAGATAGGTGTAGGGAGCTTTCAGCGCAATGCCTTCGTAGGTGCCTTCGGCAATGGCCCGTGCCATGGCGTCGATGAAGCTTCCGCGGCAGTCGGGGTAGAGGGCGTGGTCGCCGGCGTGGTTGGCAATCATCACGCAGTCGAGGCCGTGGCTTTCGGCAAGACCGGCGGCAGCGGCGAGCATTATGCCGTTGCGGAAAGGTACGACGGTCGATTTCATGTTGTCGAAATCATAGTCGCCGTCGGGCACGGCTTCGGCACCTTCGAGGAGTGAGCTGTGGAAGTATTTTCCGATGAACGACAGGTCGATTTCCACCAGTTCTATGCCGAGTGCGGCGCAGTGCAGACGGGCGCAGTCGAGTTCGCGCATGTTGTGGTTCGAGCCGTAGGAGAAGTTTACGGCGAGTTCGATTTCGTCGGCGTACTCATGAAGCATTGTCACGGAGTCCATGCCTCCGGATAGGACCATCAGGGCGTGTTTTTTCTGTTTCATAGCTTTAGAAATCGGAGGGGAACGATGCGGCGAGGCGTTGGCTGACCAGGTCCTGATGTGCGCTGTCGCCCCAGTTCGCGAAAGGAATGATGGAAATGCCACCGCGGGGCATGAAGATTCCCCGCACTTCAATGTATTTGGGATTCATGAGGCGCACGAGGTCTTTCATTATTATATTGACGCAGTCCTCATGGAAGTCGCCGTGGTTGCGGAAACTGAAGAGGTAGAGTTTGAGGCTCTTGCTCTCTACCATCTCGGCTCCG
This sequence comes from uncultured Porphyromonadaceae bacterium, assembly GCA_902462525.1. Taxonomy (GTDB): domain Bacteria; phylum Bacteroidota; class Bacteroidia; order Bacteroidales; family Muribaculaceae; genus CAG-873. The sequence continues at coordinate 10,496 of CABQCA010000022.1, forward strand.
GGAATATAGTTTATGATTATGCGACCGAAGTCGGGCTGGCCTGTCTTGGGGCACAGCGAAGTGAACTCGGGGCATGTGAATGTGACGAGATATTCGTTTTCGGGGTGCTTGTTTGGAAACGTCTCAAGCATTTCGGGAGCGTAGTCGTCGGGATATTTTACTCCGGCAGCGCCCAGCAGGGTGATGTTTTCTATTTCTTCGTGTGTCCTTGGCATTTGCAAACGTTAGGAATAGTGTACAGCCCGGTTAAAAGGCTAAATTTTTGCAAACGTACGAAAAAAAATGATGATTGCAAATATCCGGCTCAAAAAAATGGCGAAAATCGTTGAAAAAATTATCGTTTAATGCTGTTTTGAGATAAATTCTCCCAAAAGATAGCATGAAAAACGTAGATTTCCGATGATGTATCTTCGCCAAAGGCGGCGCGGATCGTGAATGAGACGGTAGAACCATTCGAGGCCGAGCTGCTGCCATGCCTTGGGCGCGCGTTTTTCGGTGCCGGCAAAGAAGCTGAAAACCGCGCCTATGCATCCGGCATGTCCGGCGATGTCGAGGCGGCTGAAGTTCTGCATGAGCCATTTTTCCTGTTTCGGGGCCGACATTCCTATCCACAGCAGGTCGGGCCGCACGGCGTTGACGGCTTTGACGATGCGGTCGTTGTCGTCGTCGGAAAATACGTCTTTATATGGCGGCGAGTATGTGTGGACTCTGATGTTGGGGTATTCATCGGCGGCGCGGTCGCGCACCATACCGAGGGTTTTCTCTGATGTGCCCATGAAGAAACAGCTTCCGCCCCGGGCGTTGAGACGCTCCATTTCGTAGTGGAAAAGGTCCCAGCCGGTTATTCTTTCTTTAGGCCGGCATTTTGCGCCTATCAGGCGGCAGCCCCATACCACTCCCACTCCGTCGGGCAGAAGGGCTCCGGCGCCGGTGAGGGCATCGGCGAAGTCGCTGTCGTTCCGTGCCGTCACGTAGCTGTAGGCATTGATGGTGTTTATCATCAGTTTGCCCTCGGGGAGTGCCCTGAGGTCGTCGGTGCTGCAGAGTATGTCGAGATTTTTCAGACGCATTTTTCGAGAGCTTTAATGAAGTTTTCCTCGAACCGGCCTATGGTGAAGCGGCTTTGGAAGCGGGCAAGGCCGCGGACACCCATCTGCCGCCTCATGTCGGCGTCGGCGATGAGCGGTGCGAGGGCTTCGGCGAGAGCTTGGGGGGTATTCTCCCTCATCAGGAAGCCGGTTTCGCCGTGGGCGATGATGTCGGGGATTCCGCCTTCGGCCGTGGCCACGCATGCCATGGAGTGGCTCATGGCTTCGAGAAGCACGAGAGGGAAGGCCTCGTAGCTGTAGACGGTTGGAAAGGCGAAAATGTCGCAACGGCTCAGCAGGGTGTCTTTTTCCGCTCCGTAGACAGCTCCGGCATATTCGGTGCAGCCGGCAAGGCCTTTCTCTCCGATGATTGTGCGAATGTCGTTTTCGCCGATTTCCTCGGTCGGTGCGCCGGCCACTATGGCACGGAAGCGCATGCCGCGGGCACGGAGCAAGCTCAGAGCGTCGAGCAGTGTCAGCACGCCCTTGGTTCTGAACAGGTTGGAGAGGAACAGGATATGCGGCACTTCGGCCGGCGGCAGCGTGCTGCGGTCGAAGGTGGCGATGTCGATGCCGTTGTTGCACACAAGCACATCGGCCGAATCCACATATTTCTCAACATCGCGGTAGAGCAGGCTGCTGAGCAGCATCACTTTGGCGCCACGGAAAAAGTCGGTGTAGAGGCTGTTGTCAGGGAATCGGTTCTGACGCGAACTGACGCCCTTGTTGTGGTAGTGATACACGATTTTATAGCCTCGCTTCTTGAGGGCGCGGGCCATGAGATAGTCTTTGTAGAAAGGCATCCCTGTCGACGAGGGCGTGAGGTACACCAGATCGGGACGGAAGTCATCGGCGGCGGCACACACTTTTCTGATGCGCCTCACGACGTCGAAAATTTTAGAGAGGCTGAAACGGCCAATGTCCTCGAGGCTGCGTGCGGTGGCAAGGTTGAAGTAGCGGCAGTCGAAGCGATCATTGACAGCCCGGCTCCGGCGTATGGTCTCGCCGACCATTGCCGCACCATGCACCGGCGGCGGCAGGTGCATCACAAAAAGAATTCTGGGCTTATCGCTGTTCATCGTCCGATAATCTTCTTGATGTCAGCGATTATTTCACCGGTGATTGTGTCGGCATCGAAGATGCGGCCGGTCTCGAGGGCTGCCGCGGCGTAGCGGTCGTAGTCGGCAAGCACCGAGTGTATGGCGGCTATGTATTCCTCGTCGGAAAAGCCCGGTTTGAGCATGCGGCCGTTTACTCCGTCGCGTATGAAGCGCGGAATGTCGCCGACGTCGGTGGTGACCACCGGCACGCCGAGGGTCATTGCTTCGGCGATAGCCGTGGGAAATCCCTCGAAATCCGATGCCATCAGCAGGAGGCGCTGGTGAGAGTCGAGTTTTACGAGTTCTGCGTTCGGCATCATGCCGGTGAAACACACGTTGCCGGCAATGCCGAGCTGAGCAGCGAGGGTTTTGAGATATGCCTCGAGAGTGCCTGTTCCGGCTATGGTGAGGGGATTGGCGGCACGCTCTTCGTCGGATAGTCTGGCGTAGAGGCGGATGATGCGGTCGATGTTTTTGCCGTTTTCGAGGCGTCCGGCGTAGATGAAGCCGCGGCGTTCGGATAGCGGCACCGGCGTTACACTGTGACGGATCGGGTTCACGAGTTTCCTGACGCCTTCCCACACTGGGCCGACGGTGTAGCGCAAGGCGGCTTTCTGTTCGATGGTGCGGAAAAACGATTCGAAAACGCCTCTGAAATATTTTCCGAACCAGTATTTCGACACAACCATAGGGTTGGTATTGCCGTGATATATATGTGCGAAAGGTACGCCGAGCGATGCCACGGCATAGCTGCCTTCGGGGATGTGCGAGAGAATGAAATCGAAATTCTTAAGGCGGCTGCGGCAGCTGCGGATGTAGAGCAGCACCCTGGCACGGCCGGGCAGCGGCAGTCGTTTCCAACTGTCGGGAAGATAGAAGTAGCTGATGTCGAAAGCTTTTTCGAGGGCCGGGTGCATGTTGCGCATTATCGGCGCCACGCCACCGTAGGCAAAATCCTTCGGGTCGCTGTTGATGATGGCAAGCTTGGGTCGGGTCATCAGGACAGGTTTGGTTTATATCGTTCTACAACGTTATAACGAAACCACACCCGAATTATTTTACACTTTTTAAATATTTCACTCGCACAGGTGTCCTTGGTAACCCGTTCCTCGTTCCCCGCCCCTTTCCGGTTTCAGTTATGCGACGGATTCCGTGGCAGCAACAGCCATGGCCGGTAGGCCTCGCCGAGCGTGCGCACCATGCGGTGCCAGTAGCTGTCGGCAGAGCCGCTCAGCAGCATGGCTGTTGAGCGGGGCACGGGAGCCTTGGCCCATGTGCCGTCGTGGATTTCGCGTTCAAGCTGTCCGCGTGTCCAGCTGCTGTAGCCTATGAAAAAGCGTACGGCACCTTCGGCGGAGTAGCCGCTGTTTATGTAGTCGAGCACGGCGTCGAAATCGCCGCCCACATAGAGTCCGTCGGCATACCGCCTGCCGTCGGGAATAATGTAAGGGCCGAGATTATGAATGAAGAACAGACGGTCGAGGCCCAGCGGACCGCCGCAGTAGACAGGCCGGTCGGCATCGGAGCTTACGCCGTCGAGCAGTTCCGACAGCATATACTCGGTGCGGTTGTTCATCACCACTCCTGTGGCGCCTTCGTCGGGGTCATAGTCGATGATAGAAACTACGCCGTGGTTGAAATGCGTTTCCGCAAGGAAAGGCTCGGCTACCAGCAGGCCGCCGCAACGTGGGGCGCTGTCGTCGATGACGGCGACGTGGAAAAGACTGTTGGCTAAATTCTTCATCTCTCAAACGGTTGTAAAGTTATATAAGTTTCGCAAGTTTTCAACTTGCTCAATTAAGGGTGAAGAGTGAAGGGTGAAAGGTGAAGATAATGGCTTATGCGATAATTCCTATTATCTTCACTCAGGCGCAGCCTGATTTTCACTTTTTACTTTATTCACTTCAACTTGAGCCTGCGAAAGTTGACTAAAGTTATATTCTTAACAACACACAGTGAGAGGGTTTGGTTTAGTCGTCGGCGCGGTCGATGCGAAGCACCTCGCGCCCTTCGAGCGTGCGGCCAAATGGCTCGTGATCCAGCCGATAGACTACTGAACTGTCTGCCAGAAAAACTTTGTGGAAGATGTCGGTGTTGAGGTCTACTTCGGTATTGCCGGGGTTCGGACCGTACTTCAGACGGATCAGCAGTTTGTCGATTGGCGTTTTGTTGGCAGGAGGTGGTCCGAGGACAACATGAATACGGTGGAAGGAGGTGTCGCGGACCGCAATCCATGGATATACTCCGCGGACACCTGCATTGCCGGGTACTTCTGGCCATTCGTCGAAAGGGCCTGTCATTGCCGGATCGACAGCCATTATAATCTGTGCATTCGGTCTCGGTTTGATTGAAGTTGTCAGTTGGCTACAGGTGAATTTGCTGTCAAGAGGATTGTTTACTACTCCCATAAGGTAGAATGGCACCTCGTCGGAGGCTGTGTAGGAACCCATATACACCTCGGTCGGTGAATCGGCGAGTGCAAGAGCATTGTTGTATACTGTATTGTATTCTTCAGTTATTCTTATTTGCCATTGTGTTAATGATACGAGCCACCATACATATGCTATGGCGAAGACTACGGATAATGTGTTTTTGACGGCCACAGGAATCCTTGCTGTAATTTCGAGAATATTACGGGCTATAAAGAGTATGGCCATTACAATACCCGGCCATAACACTCGAGCCTGTCCCCAACTGCCGATGGTAACTATCACAATTGTTACTGAAGCCGTCATGGCCAATATGCAGGGGAGTGATTTCAGAAAATAATCCTTACGTCGGCCTTTGGATGCGAGATACCTGACTATAAAAAAGATATAAGCTGTGATTACCGGCCAGGAATACGATGCCATGCGGCTGAGCATATATTTTATATTGCTTAGGTTGAGGTTGTTGTCTGTGGCCATGTCGACTAATCTTTTTCCGATACCGCAAATCATGATTATACAGAAACCTGCGAATAATGCGGCTATGAAGCCAATTGTACGGCGGCGGTCTTTTTGGGGCAGTCTGGGCCACAGTCCGACAGTGTATGCTCCGGCTGTTATGCCAAAAGCCTCGTGACCCCATGCGACAACAACGCAAAGACCCAGAAAAATTAAAAGACGGCCTCTTTTTTCGGTGCGTAAGGCCGCCGGCAGCAGATAAATATATGCGAGCAATGTTAATGATGTCCACAAATAGTTTGCTTGATAGGCGAGCGAAGCCATGCTGTCATACCATGGTAGTGCTGTCCACAGTAGAATCGTCACAGTTGCAATGGCAAAAGGTCCCTGTCGCTTTTTTCCTTCAGAAAGCCGACAGAGTATGATGATGCAGAAAGTGAGCAACAGTGATGTGAAGATGCGTTCCACAGCAGTAGGAAATGGTGTGAAAAGTACATGTAGTACGTTGGCCCAACGCCCATGCTCGTAGAGCTGGACATGCCATGCAGAGTATAGCGCGTCGCCGAATGTCTCGATGCGTGGTCCAGTACAATCGCTGAAAGCTGTTTGATCGTCACTCTGCATTATTGTTCGGTAGTAAAAATCATCCTGGCAGATCGGGCAGTTGATGTTCCATAGGGTGAAGCCGACGGCCGATATTGCAAGCAGAAGAATCGAAAGTATGGTGCCGATGCGGTGTTTTTTCATACAAAAAAGAATTAAAAAAGGGCTGTATCTCGCGACAGAGCCCTCTAATAATCTACAATCTATAAAAACATATATCTTATGAAAGAATTGGTCGAGGGGTTGACGCCGCAAGCAGCGCTACTTCCCTTTTCCGACGCAAAAGTAATAACAAGTCTTCATTTCTGCAAATTTTTGTTTAAAAATTTCGCAAATTAATTAGTGAAAAAGGTTCTGGCAGGTTGATGGCGGCATTTTAGTCCGTAGTAGAGTGCTTTTAGTGTTCCTGATGGAAAATGTGTTTGGTCGTTAGGCGTATTATTCGTATTTTTGCAATTTCTTTAACGACTAATCAATTATCACAATGAGAAATTTCAAAATAACAGCTGTAGTTCTCGCTGTTCTGGCTGCCATAGGTTTTAGCTCATGCATGGGCGGAACCGATGAGGAATCGACAGCTACCTATACTTTTGCGGACAACTTCGAATATGTGACTGACGCCGGCGGCAACTATCTTAACGGCTACAATAACGTGGTTTACGATGTTGAACTTGGCTCCGACGGTACTGTGACTGTGAAAATAAACGGTCTTAAACAGCCCGATAACATAGCCTACGGCACAATTACCCTTACCGGTCTCAAGTACTCGATTGCGAAGGAAGGCTGGATTGATATCAGCGACGATCATGTTGTCGGCACTGTCGCCGGCGCCGACGTGAAGCTTACGTTCACACAGTTCGCCATGCGCATGGTGCCGGCTCCGTCGACCGAGCGTGCTCCCGGCTTCTTCGCCCGGTTTGTGCTCGACGGAAAATACAGCATTTTCACAGCTCCTCGTATGCAGACGCTCTATGGAACAATGACTTCCGCTTATTCCGGCGGAACATACGAAACAACAGCTACAGACTATATATTCACCTTCGACGCTGCCGCATCTACTGTCGACATTCAGTTGAAAAACTGCTCGTTTGTGGAACAGATGCGCAAGATGGACATCACTTTCGAGGACGTGCCTTTCACGGTTTCGTCGAATAATGCCGATTTCTCGGCTTCGGAAATAATACCGGTGTCCGGCGGAACTCCCTATCCGAACTTCGCTATCCGTGATCTTGCCGGAGTTTTCGCTTTTGCCGGCGATATGAAAATGGATTTCCGCTGCACTCCACCCACGATGCCTTTCGCTTTCAATGTAAGCGTCGACTGCAAATTCGACTTCGTAAAAAGTGAATGAAATATACATAAATCGCCGATTGTAGAAAAATCGGCGATTTTTGTGGGGCCACAGACCTGACTTTCGGGCAAAAAATGCCAAAGTTTTTACCGCAAAATAGCGTGAAATATAACAAAAAAGCGTAACTTTGCAGTCGAAAGCTTTGACGGAGCTGCGCTTCGGCGTGTTCCTTCTGTGTTTTAGTTATGATGCCCTTGGGGCACCACTCTTCTCGTCGGGCGCTGAGCCATAGCATTTTACCAATCGATGAAAAATACATACAAGATATAAATATGATATCATCAGCCATCTTTGGAATTGAGAACAACGGGGTTCTTGCAATCACGGCTCTCATCACCGGTCTGGTCCTTGTGGGCCTTGCTCTGTGGTTGGCCAAGCTTATATCCCCGCGCTCATTCAACCCTCAGAAGGGCGAAGCCTATGAATGCGGCATCCCCACACGCGGCGAAAGTATGTCGCAATTTAAGGTCGGTTACTACCTCTTTGCAATTCTCTTTCTGATGTTCGATGTCGAGACAGTGTTTCTGTTCCCCTGGGCCGTGCGTATGCGCGAGCTCGGCACCGACGGACTGCTTAGTATTGCCGTATTTTTCGGCGTTTTAGTGCTGGGTCTTGTATATGCCTGGCGGAAAGGAGCTCTGGAATGGAAGTGACGACAAAAAGCATGCCCTACGACGCATGGAAGGACAACGAGTACATCGAAAGTCTCGTAAAAGAACTTCAGGAGCACGGAACAAACGTGATAGTAGGCTCTTTCGACAAACTTATCAACTGGGGCCGTTCCAACTCTATATGGCCGCTCACATTCGCCACAAGCTGCTGCGGCATCGAGTTCGTGAGTCTTGGTGCGGCGCGTTTCGATATGGCCCGTTTCGGCTGGGAAGTAGCCCGTTCGTCGCCACGTCAGGCCGACTTCATGATGGTGGCCGGTACGATTGTAAACCGCATGGTGCCGGTGTTCCGTCGTCTCTACGACCAGCTCGCCGAGCCTAAGTACGTCATAGCCTGCGGCAGCTGCGCTATTTCCGGCGGTCCCTTCCGCAAAAGCTACCACGTGGCAAAAGGCATCGAGGATATCGTTCCCGTCGATGTGTTTGTGCCCGGTTGCCCGCCCCGTCCCGAGGCTATGATCTACGGCATAATGCAGCTCTCGCGCAAAATCAAGGTAGAACGATTCTTCGGCGGTGTGAACCGTCAGGAAAAACAGGCCGAATTCCTCGCCGCACACCCCGTGGAGGGCGTGGAGGATTAAAACTCTTCACCGTTATGGCAAATATCACCGAAAAGATAAGCAAACTTTTCCCCGGCATGACCGTCGTGGGAGACACCGTTCCCGTGCTCACTGTGCCCGAAGAAAAATGGCATGAGACAGCCCTGCAGCTGCGCGACGGCGAGCTGAAGATGGACTTCCTTGTCACCATCGTCGGCATGGACTGGAAAGAGAGCCTCGGATGTATATATTATATGATGTCGACAACGCACAATGAAACCATTGGCGTGAAAGTCATAGCCCGCGGCGACCGCGAAAAACCACTCATCACATCGGTGGCCGATGTGTGGAAGGTGGCATGTCTGTTCGAACGTGAGGTCTTCGACTTCTTCGGCATAATTTTCCTCGGAAATCCCGACATGCGCCGTCTGTTTCTCAGTATCGACTGGAAAGGCTTCCCCCTGCGCAAGGACTACGACGACAATCCCGAGCTTAACCCGGTAAGCACCGAAAGCGAACGTCAGACCGACTTCACCGACGTCTATACCGAAACTGCCGACGGCAGTGTGGAGAAGAAAGAAGTCCGGGTGTTCGAGAAAGAAGATTTTGTGGTGAATATCGGTCCGCAGCACCCCGCGACTCACGGCGTGCTCCGTTTCCGCACCGCTGTCGACGGCGAGACTGTCAAGAAAATCGATGTCTACATGGGCTATATTCACCGAGGCATCGAAAAACTGTGCGAGAACCTCACTTATCCGCAGACCCTCCACTTCATGGACCGAATGGACTACTTTTCGGCCCATAACTACCACCACGCACTGTGCATGCTCTATGAAAAGGCCGCCGGTATCGAGATTTCGCGCCGCGCACAGGTGATCCGCGTGATGATGGACGAATTGTCGCGTATCGCATCGCACTGCCTCTTCATCGGCACGTACTGCATGGACCTCGGAGCCACTACGATGCTTTTCTATACCCTGCGTGTCCGCGAGCAGATTCTCGACATCATGGAGAAAACTTGCGGCGCCCGCATGACATTCAACTATGAGTGCATCGGCGGTGTGATGCAGGATCTCGACAAGGATTTCGTGGCTGATGTGAAGGCTCTTCTTGAGGTTATCCCTAAAAATATCAAGGAATACAACGAAGTGTTCACCGGCAATGTCATTGCCCGCAACCGCCTCGAAGGCGTTGGCGTGCTCAGCCGCGAGGACGCTATCGCATATGCCATTACCGGCCCTTCGGGACGTGCTTCGGGCTGGGCGTGCGACATGCGCAAACTCCATCCCTACAGCATCTATTCCGAACTCGACTTCAAGGAGGTAATCGCTACCGAAGGCGACTCTATGGCACGCTTCAAGTGCCGTCTCGAGGAAATCGAGCAGTCGGCTCACATTCTGGAGCAGCTGGTCGACAATATTCCCGAAGGCGAGTATTGCGTCAAGGTTCCCAAGGTGCTCAAACTGCCGGCAGGAAGCTGGTTCCAGCTCACCGAAGGCTGCCGCGGAGCTTTCGGCCTCTATCTCGAAAGCGACGGCACTACAAAGCCCTACCGTCTGAAAATCGCGCCCCCCTGTCTGCCGGCGGCAGCTGTCGTCGATCATCTTACCCGTGGCCAGAAAATCGCCGACCTTATCACTATCGGAGGCTCGCTCGACTACATTGTGCCCGACATCGACCGTTAATCACTATTCAGCCAATCAGTAATATCACAATCGCAATATGCAAGATCTGTCAGTAATCACCGAGTGGATTCACGGTTTTCTGGGCACATATCTGCCCGGCTGGCTCACCACTACGGTCGAATGTCTTCTGATAGGTGTAGGCCTCCTGCTGGTCTATGCCCTTCTCGCACTCTTCTATATATATTATGAACGCAAGGTGTGCGCCGCCTTCCAGTGCCGTCTCGGCCCCAACCGTGTCGGCCCCATGGGCCTGCTGCAGAGTTTCGCCGATATGTTCAAGATGCTCATCAAGGAGATTATCCATCTCAATCATATCGACCGCTTCCTTTTCGCTCTCGCTCCCTATCTGGTCATCGTAGCCTCGATGCTTGCCTTCGCCGTTCTCCCCTGGGGCAACGGTCTGCAGGTGATCGACTTCAATATCGGCATCTTCTTCCTCATAGCCGTGTCGAGCATTGGTGTGCTCGGTATTCTGCTCGCAGGCTGGTCGAGTAACAACAAATTCA
>CABQCA010000023.1 GCA_902462525.1 uncultured Porphyromonadaceae bacterium
GAGGCGCACTCACCGCTTTGTGGTGGAATTCGACGAATACCTCAATTCGTGTACGTTCCGGCAGTATCGCAAAGGCAAGAGGCTGAGTCTCAAGCGTATGCTGCCCTATCTTTTCAGAATTGCCGTTGTCAGCGACGACACACGTCCCGAAGGCATCGACGGCGCTGTCCGTCTCGACGCTCCGTCACTACCGATAATACTATGAAAAAACTGATTGTCCTTATTCTTATTGCATTGAGCTTCGCCATGGTGGCGCAACGCACCACACGCCGCGGGCTGCATGCCAAGGCAGAAGCCGCACCGGCACAAGTGCGGCCGCTCTACGACACTATCGTTGCGCCGGGTGCCGACCGTATCGAAACAAGAGGCTACGACAAGCCTCTGCGCTCGCGTCGCGAAACATTCTTCGCAACCAACACAGGCAATGTGCCGGTGCACCGGATAGCCTTTACGATAAGTTACTTCGACACCGACCGCCGGCTGCTTCACCGGGCTTCGCACAATGTGGCAGCCGACATTCCGGCCGGCGAGAGCCGTCTTGTGGGTGTGCGTTCGTGGGACGTCCAGCAGACGTTCTACTATGTCCATTCGGCTGTTGCCCACAAATCACCGTCGGCCACGCCGTTTGATGTCGCCATTGCTGTCGACACTCTGTTTGTAGGAAATTAGGAGGTTAGGGGATTAAGCTGACAGGCTGACGGGCTGACAGGCTGACAGGCCCCTCGCACCTGAATCTATTATCTTGACTTTTTAAACTTCATACACCTTATAAACTCATTGTTAAGCCTTAAATAAACAATTTAACTATAAATTATCTGACATCATGAACACAGTATTCTGGCTTATTCCCGCCTCGGCGGTGGTGGCTCTCATTCTGGCATGGTATTTCTACCGCCAGATGATGAAGGAGAGCGAAGGCACCGAAACGATGGAGCGGATAGCTTCGCATGTGCGAAAGGGCGCAATGTCCTATCTAAAACAGCAGTACAAGATTGTGGGCATAGTATTCCTGTGCCTTGTTGTGCTGTTCTCTGTTATGGCCTACGGTTTCCAGCTACAGAATCCCTGGGTGCCTGTGGCATTTCTCACCGGCGGCTTCTTTTCGGGTCTTTCGGGCTATCTGGGCATGAAGACTGCCACCTATGCATCGGCTCGCACCGCCAATGCCGCCCGAAGTACCCTCAACGCCGGCCTCCGTGTGGCATTCCGCTCGGGTGCGGTGATGGGTCTGGTCGTTGTGGGTCTCGGCCTTATCGATATTTCGTTCTGGTATCTGTTGCTCGACTGGCTCGTCGACCTGCCCGGCACAGCCAAGCTCGCCATGATTACGACTACGATGCTTACCTTCGGTATGGGTGCTTCAACTCAGGCACTTTTCGCGCGTGTGGGCGGTGGTATCTATACCAAGGCAGCCGACGTCGGCGCCGACCTTGTGGGCAAGGTTGAAGCCGGTATTCCTGAGGATGATCCACGCAATCCCGCCACCATCGCCGATAACGTGGGCGACAACGTGGGCGACGTTGCAGGCATGGGTGCCGACCTCTACGAATCGTACTGCGGCTCTATCCTGGCTACTTCGGCTCTCGGTGCCGCCGCATACCTTCTCAGTGGCGACGAAGTGATGCAGTATAAGGCTGTGATAGCTCCAATGCTCATCGCCGCCGTCGGTATCCTGCTGTCGATTCTCGGCATATTCTGTGTAAGGACCAAAGAGGATGCCTCGATGAAGAATCTGCTCGGCGCGCTTTCTCTCGGCACAAACATCAGTTCAGTGCTCATTGTGGGCGCGACATTCCTCATTCTGTGGCTGCTCGGCCTCGAAAACTGGCAGTGGATAAGCTGTTCTGTAATTGTGGGACTGCTTGTGGGCGTGGTGATAGGCCGGTCCACTGAGTACTATACCTCGCAGTCGTATACTCCGACAAAGAAGCTTGCCGAAAGCGGCACTACAGGCCCTGCTACCGTTATTATCTCGGGCGTGGGCCTCGGCATGGTGTCGACAGCGGTTCCTGTTCTCGCCGTGGTAGCTGGTATTATTCTGAGCTACTGGTTTGCATCGGGGTTCGATTTCAACAATGTGGCGATGGGTCTCTATGGCATCGGTATCGCGGCGGTGGGCATGCTCTCGACACTCGGCATCACCCTTGCCACCGACGCTTACGGTCCTATAGCCGACAATGCCGGCGGCAACGCCGAAATGAGCGGTCTGGGCAAGGAAGTGCGCAAGCGCACCGACGCCCTCGATTCGCTCGGCAACACTACCGCCGCCACAGGCAAGGGCTTCGCCATCGGTTCGGCAGCTCTCACCGGTCTGGCTTTGCTTGCTTCATATATCGAGGAAATCCGCATCGGCCTCGAACGCCTCGGCGAAACTACTATTCAGCTCGGCGACAAGATGGTGGCCGTGCACGAAATGAGTTTCCTCGACTTCATGACCTTCTATGAAGTCAACCTCATGAGCCCGAAAGTTCTCTCAGGCATGTTTATCGGCGCTATGATGGCTTTCCTTTTCTGCGGTCTGACGATGAATGCCGTAGGCCGTGCTGCCGCTCATATGGTCGATGAGGTCCGCCGTCAGTTCCGTGAAATCAAGGGTATTCTCGAAGGCAAAGCCGAACCCGACTACGCACGCTGTGTTCAGATTTCTACAAAAGGCGCACAGCGCGAAATGATATTCCCCTCTCTGCTGGCTATAGTGGCTCCTATTCTCACGGGGCTCGTATTCGGTGTTCCGGGTGTACTCGGTCTTCTGGTAGGCGGTCTTTCGGCCGGCTTTGTGCTTGCCATTTTCATGGCAAATTCGGGCGGCGCATGGGACAACGCCAAGAAATATATAGAGGAAGGCAATTTCGGCGGCAAGGGCAGCGAAGTGCACAAGGCTACCGTGGTTGGCGATACTGTAGGCGATCCCTTCAAGGACACCTCCGGTCCGTCGCTCAACATTCTCATCAAGCTTATGTCGATGGTTTCTATCGTCATGGCCGGTCTAACAGTGTCGTGGAGCCTGTTCTGACAGTTGTGTAATAACAAACCATAATCTGAAAGAGCGTGCCTGTGGGTGCGCTCTTTTTGTGTTATAAAAAGTGGCGATATTGTTACAAAGTAACAGATGTAACAAGTGTGTAACAAAATTCGAATGAGATAATATATTGTATGACAATAGCTTATAAGATTTGTAATCGAAATGTTATTTAATTAACAAATATTTACATTAAAATTCTTGACTCTGCTCAAAATTGCGTAATTTTGAATTGTCAAACAAAAACAACGACATTTAAAACATAATAATCCTTTAAAACATCACTACTATGGCAACTGCAAAATTTCAAAACAATCTCCTGAAGCTCCGGCCGAACTTGCTGAATTTCGCATATATGCTTACATCGAACAGTGACGATGCTTATGATTTGCTGCAGGACACTACTCTCAAGGCCCTCGACAATGAAGACAAATTCGCAGAAGGAACAAACTTCAAAGGATGGGTGTTCACTATCATGCGCAATATTTTCATCAACAATTACCGCAGGGCTTCGCGTGCGGCAACAATTGTCGATACGACCGATAATCTCTATCACCTCAATCTCAGCCAGGATAGTGGCATTGAGTCGCCCGAGGATACTTACAGCGCCGGCGAAATCACTTCGGCCATCAATGAGTTTTCCGACGAATACCGTATCCCATTTTCGATGCATGTCGCAGGCTACAAATACGATGAAATCGCCGACCATATGAACCTTCCCTTAGGCACTGTCAAAAGCCGCATCTTTACTGCGCGTAAGAAACTTCAGGAGCGTTTCGCTGACTGCTGATACAAATAATGCCAAAGCTGTGAACCTTTTCCGGAATATAATGTTTTAATATCATACCTCCCTCCAGCCACGGCCTAAGCCGTAATTCAAGTTAATATCATACTACTTACTGCCATAAACTACTGCTGATTATTTGTTTCATCGCCTTACACACACGTACAACTTCAACATCGCCTTCTCCGTAGCGGGGAAGGCGATGTTGATTCTTTCCTATAAAAAGCAGCGGGGCACCTTGAGAGCGCCCCGCTGCGGATGATAGGATTAGATATTTAATTATTTCTTAGCAGTGGCTTTGCGACGTCGGTCGGTGAGGTATGCCACGGGACAGGCCACGTAGATGGTGGCGAGAGTACCGATTATTACGCCGAAGAGCATTGCGAAGGTGAAGCTGCGGATAGCGTCGCCACCGAGGATAAAGATGCACAGGAGTACCAGAATTGTGGAGAGCGATGTCATGATGGTACGGCTCAGGGTGGTGTTGACCGAGTTGTTGATGGTGGTGAAGAAGTCCTGTTTGGGATAGAGGCCGATGTTTTCACGCACACGGTCGAATACCACCACGGTATCGTTTATCTGGTAGCCGATAACGGTCAGAATAGCCGCTATAAACGTCTGGTCCACTTCCATTGCGAATGGCAGAATGCCGTAGAATATCGAGTAGAAACCAACGATTGTGAAGGCTGTGAAAGCTACGGCGGCGAGAGCGCCGAGCGAGAAAGCCACGTTGCGGAAACGGACGAGAATGTAGAGGAACATGGCGAGCAGCGAGATGGAGACTGCGAGATAGGCCTTGGTCTTCATGTCGTTGGCTATCGACGGGCCGACAAGCTGCGAGCTTACAATGCCCTGGCTGGCGTCGGTGGTGGAGAACTCGGCGGCGCTCATGCCTTCGCGGAGGTAAGGTTTGAGGGCTTCGTATAGTTTGCCGGTGATTTCGTTTTCTACGCCGGCTTCTTCGGAGTTGATTTTGTAGTTGGTGCTTACGCGTACCTGATTCGAGCTTTCGATGGTGATGACCGAAGTGGAAGCGTCGGGGAACTGAGCTGAAAGTACCTGCTGGAGTTCCTGTGTGTCGACGGGACGCTCGAACTTGACGATGTAGTTGCGGCCGCCCGAGAAGTCGATGCCCCGGTTGAGACCGCGGGCGAAAAGCGATATCACTACGATTACGATGATAAGGCCTACGACTGTGAAGCTTACTTTACGCTGGCCGAGGAAGTTGATGTGCGAGTTGATGAACATCTTCTTCGAAAGGCCGGTGCTGAATGTGAGGCTGTTGAAAGCTTTGGTCTTGGCGAACCAGAGGAAGAACAGACGGCTCAGATATACAGCAGTGAAGAAAGAGCAGACCAGACCGATGATGAGGGTTGTGGCGAAGCCTTTGATGGGGCCTGTGCCGACAAGGAGAAGGATAACACCGGTGATGATCGAAGTAAGGTTCGAGTCGAAGATAGCCGAGAAGGCGTTGCTGTAACCGTCGGCGAGGGCGTTGCGCACGTTCTTACCGGCACGGAGTTCCTCTTTGGTGCGTTCGAAGATAAGCACATTGGCGTCGACGGCCATGCCGAGCGAGAGCACGATACCGGCGATACCGCTCATGGTGAGCACAGCCTGGAAGGAAGCGAGAATGCCGATGGTGAAGAAGAGGTTGCAGATGAGGCATACATTGGCAATGAGGCCGGGCATGACACCGTAGAAGGCTATCATGAAAATCATCAGAAGCACAAGGGCCACGACGAAAGAGATAAATCCGGCTTCAATGGCCTGCTTGCCCAGAGAGGGGCCTACCACCATGTCGGAGATGATGTGGACCTTGGCGTCCATACGGCCGCTCTTGAGCACGTTGGCAAGGTCGCGGGCTTCGTCGAGGTCGAAGTCGCCGGTAATCGACGAGGAACCGCCTTCGATTTTGTCGTTGACGTTGGGAGCGGAATAGACCATGTCGTCGAGAACGATGGCCACTTGCTTGCCGATGTTCTGGCCGGTGATGATGGCCCACTGGCGTGCGCCGGTGGAGTTCATGCGCATCGACACTTCATTGCCGCGCAGGGGGTCGTAGTTTGTCGATGCGTCGCTTACCGCTGAGCCGTCGAGGCGTGCTTTCCCGCCGGTGGTGCGCAGGGCATAGAGGGCGGTGCCGAAGTTATGCTCGGTGCCGTCGTCAGCTACACGGACGGTAGGTTTCACAGCCCAGCGGAGCTTGAGGTCGTTGGGGAGGAGAGCCTTGGCCTGAGGTGTGGCGAGGAGTGCGCTGATGGCCTCCTGTGTCTTGGCGTCGGGTGCGTAGCCTACTGTGGCGCCGTAGCCTGCGCCCTGATGGAGCATGGCGACGAGGGGAGCGGCGTTGACAGTGGTATCGGCGGCGAGGTTGTTTGCCAAAGCGCCGAGGGCGCCGGCTATTTCTTCGGCGCGGTATGTTTCATAGAACTCGAGGTTGGCCGAGCGCTGCAGAAGGTCGCGGACACGTTCGTGGTCCTTGACACCGGGAAGCTCGAGGAGAATCTGGCCGTCCTTGCCTTTGAGCACCTGAATGTTTGGCGCAACGACGCCGAACTGGTCGATACGGTTGCGGAGCACATTGGTGGCCGAGTTGTCGACGCGGTCTTTCACCTGGCTCTTGAGGGCTGCCTTTGCGGCGTCGTCGCTCATGCCGGGTTTGACAACGTCCTGGAAGAGAACCGAGAAGTCGGCCATGGGCTTGGCCTGGCGGTAGAGCTCTATGAAAGTGCTTACGAAGTCGTCGGTCTTGTGCGATGCCACGGCCTGGTTTGCGCCGGCGAGGGCTGCTTCGAAAATGGAGTCGGTGTCGCCGCTCTTCATGCCGCGCATCATGTCGGGCATGTCGACCTGCAGAATAACGTTCATACCTCCCTTGAGGTCAAGTCCGAGGCCTACGCCCCATTTGCGTACTTCGTTGAGAGTGTAGGAGCCCAGGTACACTTTGCGGTCGCCGAGCGAGTCCATGTAGTGTTTGTAGGCTTTGTTGTAGGCGTCGTCGTCGTTGTCACCCGATTCGATAAGGGCGTATTCTGCTGCCTGGTTCTCGTACTTGCTGGATATGAAAGTGAACGAAAGGTAGAACAGACACACCAATACCAAGAAAACGGCTATAACACCGGCAACGATGCTGCCCAGATTTCCTTTGCTTTGCATGTGAAAAATTATGGTTTGTTGATTAATAAATTTTCAAAGTATTGTTTTCAGCTTGCAAATATAGCGATTATTCTGCATACAACGGGCATTTTAGCAGGTTTTTGTGCGCGCAGGAGCGTTTATCGGGCCGTTTTTTTACTTTCGGCGGCTTTTTGCGTTCTTCTGGGGTTGGCCGGGAACCAGCCTTTGCGCACTCTTTCGCGCTGTTCGAAGATTTCCTTGATAGTCCAGAAGGAGGAGAATGCCGTCACGGCGGAAAGTGTGGAGAGCGTGCTGTTGTCAACAGCCACTGAGACTCCGCACAGGGCCAGTCCGAGCACCAGAAACCACCACCAGCAGCCGGTGCCGAAGTGGTATTCGCATTTTATCACTATAGGGTGGAAGATGCCGATTATCAGAAATGTGCATAGTCCCACGAGGAGACCTTCGAAGTGCAGTGTCGCCATTGTAGCAGTGGTTTGGATTCAGAGAGCAAAATTACGCACATTTTCCGCCCTCGGCAAATTTTTGAGCAGCGCCGGGATGTTAACATAAGTTAACTGACTTTGTGCTACTTGGAAACATATGTTAACGCCACGTCATTTTCCCATGCCTGTTTGTTATTAGAGAGAGTGAAAGGTTGTATCTTTGCACAGCTATAAAGACAGACACATTTTTGATGCCCAACATACTGACACATATCATAGAACGGCAGACTGCATTCTACGGTCGCGACCGTGTGGCTCTCAATACCATCGACGTAGCCTCGCGTACGCTAAAGCCCATGAGCTGGGGCGAACTGTCCGATAAAACGGATAATGCCGCATGCGCTCTCGAAATCCTTGGCCTGAGGCCTCAGGAAACGGTGGCTATTCTGTCGCCAAACTGTACCGAGATTCTTGTCACCGACTTTGCCTGTTACCGCAACCGTGTGGTTCCGGTGTCGGTCTATGCCACCAGCAGCGCCGAGCAGGTGAAATATATCATCAACGATTCGCACGCGAGAGTGCTTTTCGCCGGCACTCAGAGCCACTATGCCATAGCGAGGCTCATAGCATCGGAATGTCCGACGCTGGAGCGTACGGTGGTCTATGGCAGCGATGTAAAGCTCGATGCCGACGACACCACAACTCTTCATTTCGATGATTTTCTGGGGCTGGGGGCCGGTGCGCCGGCCGAGTGCCGCGCCGCTGTGGCGCGTCGGAGTGCCGAAGCGGTGCCCGACGACATCGCCACGCTCATCTACACGTCGGGCACCACCGGCGAACCTAAGGGTGCCATTCTGCCGCACAGCTGCTTCGATGCTGCTCTCGAGATACACCGTGTGCGCCTCGACACTCTTTCCGACTCCGATACCTCGGTGTGTTTCCTTCCCCTCAGCCACATTTTCGAGAAGGCGTGGACCTATTTCTGTCTGGACATGGGAATACGCGTCGACATCAATCCCAATCCCAAGGAAATACAGAAGGCAGTCCGTATAGCATCGCCCACGTGCATGTGCAGCGTTCCGCGCTTCTGGGAGAAGGTCTACACCGCTGTCCAGGAAAAACTCAGCGCCACCCGCGGCGTGAAGAAACTGATGATAGAACGGGCCATGGAAGTGGGCGCGAAACGCAACCTCGAGTATGTGCGGATGGGCCGCAAGGTACCTGCGCTTCTCGAAATGCGCTATCGTTTCTACGACAGGACCGTGTTCTCGGCCCTGCGCCGCGCCATAGGCATCGAGCACGGCCGCTTCTTCCCCACCGCCGGGGCGCCGCTGTCGTCGGCCATAGTGGAGTTCCTGCATGCCTGCGGCATAAATATTGTCATTGGCTACGGACTTTCGGAAACCACCGCCACGGTGTCGTGCTATCCGTCGGTGGGCTATGAATTCGGTACTGTCGGCACCACGCTGCCCGATGTGCAGGTTAAACTCGGCGAGGACAACGAAATTCTTGTGAAAGGCCCCACGGTGATGAGCGGCTACTTCGGACGTCCCGACACCGACAATTCGGTCTTCACTGCCGACGGCTGGTTCCGCACCGGCGATGCCGGTCGTTTCGACGAAAACGGGTCGCTGATTCTTACCGAGCGCATAAAGGACCTTTTCAAGACCTCCAACGGCAAGTACATAGCGCCTCAGGCCATCGAGAGCCGTCTCGGCGAGGACCGCTACATCGAGCAGGTAGCGGTCATCGGCGACCAGCGCAAGTATGTCACCGCATTTATCGTTCCGGCGTTCGAAGCTCTCAAGGAGTATGCCGAAAAGAAGGGCATCACCTACACTTCGATCGAGGATCTGGTGAAAAACAGCGAGATACGGCGCTTCATCTCAGAGCGTATCGAGAAACTGCAGAAAGGTCTGGCCGGATTTGAGAAAATAAAGAAATTCACTCTTCTGCCGAGGGAATTCACCATTGAGGCCGGAGAGCTCACCAACACTCTGAAGATACGACGCCCTGTGATTAATTCGGCCTATGCCGAAGAGATCGAGGCCATGTACTGCTGATAATCTATGAAACAGGAAAATATCATAGCTCAGGGCGCTCAGCCTGAACGCGCCATTCTCATAGGCCTCATCACCCCGACGCAGGACGAGGCGAAATCGGAAGAATATCTCGACGAACTGGCTTTCCTTGCCGACACTGCCGGAGCCGAGGCTGTGAAGCGCTTCACGCAGCGCCTCGACTATCCCAATCCGCGCACATACGTGGGCAAGGGCAAGCTTGAGGAAATAAAGAAGTACATCGAGGACGACGGCGACATAGCCATGGCCATTGTCGACGACGACCTTTCGACGAAACAGGTGCTGAACATCGAGCGAGAGCTCGGTGTCAAAATCCTCGACAGAACCAATCTTATTCTCGATATTTTTGCGAAGCGGGCGCAGACCGCAAATGCCAAGACACAGGTGGAACTCGCACAGTACCAGTACCTGCTGCCGCGCCTGACCCGTATGTGGACCCATCTCGAGCGTCAGCGCGGCGGTATCGGCATGCGCGGCCCCGGCGAAACGCAGATCGAAACCGACCGCCGTATTATTCTCACCAAAATATCGCTGCTGAAGGAAGAACTCAAGGCTATCGACCGTCAGAAGGCCGTGCAGCGCAAAAACCGCGGCAAACTGACCCGTGTGGCGCTTGTGGGCTATACCAATGTGGGCAAGTCGACCATCATGAATCTGCTGAGCAAGAGCGATGTGTTTGCCGAAAACAAGCTTTTTGCCACACTCGATACCACGGTACGCAAGGTGGTCATCGACAATCTTCCGTTCCTGCTCACCGATACCGTAGGTTTTATCCGCAAACTTCCCACACACCTTGTCGACTCCTTCAAATCGACACTCGACGAGGTCCGTGAGGCCGATATTCTTGTGCACGTGGTCGATATTTCGCACCCTCATTTCGAGGAACAGATCGAGGTCGTCGACAAGACGCTGCGCGAGGTGTGCAACGGAGCCGATAAACCGATGCTTCTTGTTTTTAATAAGATAGATGCTTTTGCCTGTGTCCCCAAGGCCGACGACGATCTCACGCCGCGCGAGCGCTGCAACCGCACTCTCGACGAGCTGAAGGCTTCGTGGATGGCGCGTATGAACGACAACTGTGTCTTCATTTCGGCAAAGAAAGGCACGAACATCGACGAACTCAAGGCCCGCCTCTACCAGATGGCCCGCGAAATCCACCTCTCTCGCTTCCCCTACAACGACCTTCTCTACCAGACCTACGATTAAGCGGTTAGGCTGATGGGCAGACAGGCTATTAAGATATTAGGAGATTGGGAGATTAGGAGGTTAGGCAAACGGGCTGACAGGCCCTTGCTCCTCGCCCCTAAAACCATTATCTTGACTTTCTGCACTTTTTACACTTTCTAAACGCTCCTTTTTCGTTCCTATTCAGGCAAGAGCCTGAAAGTCATGCGGTGGAGAGGGCATGGGCCGTACTGCGCTATGGCGGCGCGGTGTTCTGCTGTCGGGTAAGCTTTGTTGCGGTCCCAGCCGTACATGGGATAGCGGGCATGAGCCCCGAGCATGTAGAGGTCGCGCGATGTTTTTGCAAGAATAGATGCCGCAGCAATGTTGGCGAAACGTCCGTCGCCTTTCACGTAGCACGTGTGGGGAATGTCGGCGAAAGACTTGAAGCGGTTGCCGTCGACGGCTATGGCTCCGGGGCGCACGGCGAGTTGCGCCAGTGCGCGGTGCATGGCCTCGATGGAGGCGTTGAGGATATTCATGCTGTCGATTTCTTCTGCATCGACCGATGCTACAGCCCATGCCACGGCACGGTCCATTATTATTTCGCGAAGTTCCATGCGACGGCTTTCGCTGAGCTGCTTCGAGTCGTTGAGCCACGGGTGGCTGAAACTGTCGGGCAGTATTACCGCAGCGGCAAACACCGGGCCTGCCAGACAGCCGCGGCCGGCTTCGTCGCAGCCTGCTTCGAGGCAGCCGGGAGTGGCACATGAGGGGAGGGGGGCGTGCTTAGGCAAGGAAGTCATGGTTTATCACGTTTTCGACAAGATAGAGTCCCTCGATGTCGGAGCGGAGCACCTCGATGTCGTCGTAGGCCGGGTTCTCGCTGTGCAAAATTACTTTTGCAGGGTCCGGGTGGCGCCTCACGTATTTCACCACACGCAAGTCGGGGAGCACCACCACGTAAATCTGCCCCCATAGGATTGTGGCGTCGGGACGTACGTCGCGGATTGATATGTAGCAACCGGGATTGAGCCGCGGTTGCATCGAATTGCCGCTGACGCGCACTATAGGTAGCTCGGAGTTCAGCCCGGGAAGGTTCACGCGGCCTATGATGTGCTCATCGGTGAACATTCGGCTCAGTGGCATGGTGCCTGCGGTGACGTCGATGTTGTACACCGGAGCGCCTTCGGCAATGCGGGGCGGCGTCGGGCCCGACTGCTTCGGAAACGGAACATCGGAGCCGTCGGAAAGCCATTCTTTCGATACCCCGAAATTCACAACTATCCGGTTGATGAACGAATCGTTAGGTGCGGTTTTCCCTTTGATGACGCGCGACACGGCCGAGGGGTCGACACCCATTCGGGCGGCGAACTGGGCCTGTGTCATCCTCATTAGTTTTATGAGGTATTTTATACGGTCTACAATGTCGGCATCGTGCCCGGGCAGGGCAAGCCGGTCGGGTGATTTGTCCATAGTGCGCACTTTTGCGCAAAAATACAATTAAAATTGCATTCCTGCAAATATGCCGCCGCAAAAGTCGTGGATCACACAAGTTTGTCGAAGGCCGCGGGGACCGGGGTCGTGAAGTTCATGTCGCGGCGGGTGACGGGGTGTACGAAGCGCAGGGTCTGGGCGTGGAGTGCGAGGCGGTGTATGGGACTTGCGGGGGCGCCGTAGCGGCGGTCGCCGGCAATAGTGTGGCCGGCTTCTTTCATGTGAACGCGAATCTGATTCTTCCGCCCGGTTGCGAGGCTTAGCTCCACAAGGGCGTACTTGCCACGTGCGCGCAGTGTGCGGTAGTATGTCACGGCGAGCTGTCCTTTCTCGGGGTCGGGAGTGGAATAGACCTCATGAGCGGCGTTTTCGGCCAGATAGCTGCGGATTTCGCCTTCGGCGGGGTCGGGAGCGCCGTTTGTAACCACGGCGACATAGCGGCGTTCGAGCACCATGTTGTTCCAGTTGTGCTGCATGGTCTCCTTGGCCTGCATTGTTTTTGCGAACATCATCAGCCCGGAGGTATCGCGGTCGAGACGGTGGACGATGAAGAGCTTGTTGCGCGGGTCCTTCCGCTTGAGGTAGTCGCGGAGCAGCGAGTAGGCTGTGCCGTCCTTGATTTTGTCGGTGCCCATCGAGAGCAGGCCGTATCCTTTGTAGACCACGATGATGTCGTTGTCCTCGTACACGATTTTGAGGCGCGGACTGTAGAATGTCTGGAATTCGCGTGTGGTGTTTACGGCAACGGTGTCGCCTGCTGCAACGGGAATGTCGAACTGTGTGGTGACATTTCCGTTGACCATCACCTGGTTGTGCTTGAGAAAGTCCTTGACGGTGGTTTTCTTGCGGTCGGGCATGACGCCGATGAGAAAGTCGAGCAGATTCTGAGGCTCGGCGGCTTCAACGGTGAAATCGAGAATGTTGTCGGGGCGGAAGGTGCCCGGACGTGTGCCGGGTTTGGCGGCGAGAGGTCGGCGTGGGCTCATTTCTTGCGTGCTCTTTTAGGCTTTGCGGGCGCGGCGTCGGCGGCCGCTATTATTTCTTTTACTTGTTCGAGTGAGAGGGCCGCGGGGTCTTCGACAGTTTTCGGCAGCTTGTAGTTTTTGCCGCCTGCTGCTATGTAGGGACCGTAGCGTCCGTTAAGCACCTGAATGTCGGGGGCTTCGTCGAAGGTTTTGATGTTACGGTTGGCTTCCTTGTCGCGTTTTTCCTTTATAAGCTCGATGGCCTGGCCGATGGTGACGCTTGCCGGCTCGATGCCTTTGGGAATCGACACGAATTTGCCGTCGTGTCTCACGTATGGTCCGAACCGGCCTATGGCTACGGCCACATCCTTGCCTTCGAATTCGCCTATCGTTCTGGGAAATTCGAAGAGTCTGAGGGCTTCGTCGAGGGTTATTGTGCTTATCGACTGTCCTTTGAGCAGCGATGCGAACCGGGGCTTCTGCTCGCTGTCGGTGACACCGATCTGCACCACGGGGCCGAACCGGCCTATCTTCACGCTCACCGGTTCACCGGTGCCCGGCTCCTCGCCGAGGTATCGTTCGCCGAATTTCGGGCCGCCCGATATGTTGAGAGCCGTGTCGACCGAGGGGTGGAAAAGCTTGTAGAAGTCCGACATCTCGTCTTCCCAGCGGAGGTTGCCTTCGGCTATGTCATCGAATTTCTCCTCTATGCGGGCGGTGAAATTATAGTCGAGAATATCGGGGAAGTATTGTGTGAGAAAGTCGTTTACGATGCAGCCGATGTCGGTAGGCACGAGTTTGCCCTTGTCGGAGCCAGTGTTCTCGGTGCGGACGGAACTTTCGATTTTGCCGTTGCTGCCGAGGGAGATGACGGTGTAGTCGCGCGGAGAGCCTTCTTTCTCGCCTTTTGTCACATATTCGCGGTGCTGAATCGTGGATATTGTGGGGGCATATGTCGAGGGGCGTCCGATGCCGAGCTCTTCCATCTTTTTCACAAGCGATGCTTCGGTGTAGCGAGGAGGCTGCTGGGTGAAGCGCTCCACGGCGTCGATGCTGCGGCAGACGAGCGGTTGTCCCGCGGAAAGATTGGGCAGGAAGCGTGTTTCCGGTTCGGAGCCGGCGTCATCGTCGTTGCCTTCGGCGTAGACACGGAGAAAACCGTCGAATTTCACTGTTTCGCCAGTGGCTATAAATTTCTCGCCGCCGGGAGCACCGTCGATTTCTACGGTGGTTTTTTCTATCAGGGCGTCGGCCATCTGCGATGCTATGGCGCGGCGGCGTATGAGGGTGTAGAGTTTCTGTTCCTGGGCCGATGCCTCGGGCAGCGTCTCGAGGTCGGCATATGTGGGCCTGATAGCTTCGTGGGCTTCCTGCGCGCCTTTGCTTGATGTGTGGTATTTGCGCACATGCAGATATTCGGCGCCGAGCCGCCCGGTAATCTGTGCCGATATTGCGGCGACGGCCTCGTCGGAGAGGTTGAGCGAGTCGGTACGCATGTAAGTGATGTGTCCGTTCTCGTAGAGATGCTGGGCCACCATCATGGTCTGCGACACCGAGAAGCCGAGCTTGCGGGCGGCTTCCTGCTGGAGTGTTGATGTGGTGAAGGGGGGCGCCGGCGACTTTGCGAGCGGGCGCACGCTGATGTCGCCTACGGTGAAACGGGCTCCGGCGCAGGCTTCGAGGAATTTACGTGCGTCGGCCTCATCGGGCAGCCGGTGCTGGAGGTCGGCCCTTATCGGGGTGTCGCTGCCGTCGGCGGCGAAGTGGCCGGTGATACGGAAGTAGGGCTCGCTTACGAAGTTGCGTATTTCGTTTTCGCGCTCCACAATGAGCCGCACGGCCACCGACTGCACCCGGCCGGCAGAGAGGGCCGGCTTGAGCCGTTTCCAGAGCACGGGCGACAGTTCGAAGCCCACTATGCGGTCGAGCACGCGGCGGGCCTGCTGGGCGTCGACGCGGTCGATGTCGATGTCGCGCGGATGCTCGATTGCGTTGAGAATGGCTTTTTTTGTGATTTCATGGAACACGATGCGCCGCGTGTTTTCGGGCTTCAGGCCGAGAACCTCATAGAGGTGCCATGCTATTGCTTCTCCCTCGCGGTCTTCATCGGAAGCGAGCCACACCACTTCGGCGTCCTTGGCTGCTTTCCTTAGTTCCGACACCAGCTGTGTCTTTTCGTCGGGAATTTCGTAGATTGGGTGGAAATCGTTGTCGACGTCGATGCTGAAGCTTTTTTTCTTCAGATCGCGTATGTGGCCCTTGCTCGACATGACGATATAGTCGTCGCCGAGGAATTTCTTGATAGTTTCGGCCTTGGCCGGAGACTCTACTATGACGAGATTGCGTGGCTTGCTCATTCTCTGGTTCTGTGGTTTTGGCGGCAAAATTAACGAAAATTTTCGGTATTGTGCACATATAACAAAAAATAGGGCGCTTTGTGCTCGCGGAGGCAGGCCGACTGCCATTTTTGGCCAATTTTATAGATTTATCTATAAAGAATTGTGCCTTTTATACTGAAAAGTTCGGAGAAATTGGTCGGAAATAGCAATTTAAGCGCCTCTAATTTGCAAAGTTTAACGCAATTGTTCCGCTTTTGGCGAATATTATTGCCGTAAAGGCAACTTCTATACATTATATAATTAGTAATTTTGCACAGTTTTTCCAGTCAATAGGAGTACATAATAACACTTAAGGATAAAATAAATGAAAACGAACACACTTGCACTGGTAGCCGCCGTGACCGCCGGCACCATGATGTTTGCTTCGTGCGGAGGCAACCAGCAGGCCTCCCAGGGCGCCGGCGCACCGCCGGAAATTGCCGTTATCACCGTGGAGCCCACTACGGCAGAATTTCAGACGAAGTTCCCTGTCACTCTTCAGGGTAAGACCGATATCGCTATCCGTCCGCAGGTGACTGGATTCATTACCAAAGTATGCGTCGACGAAGGTCAGCGTGTACACAAAGGCCAGACACTCTTTATCCTCGACCAGGTGCAGTTCCAGGCAGCTGTCGATCAGGCCGAAGCCAATGTAAACTCGGCCCGAAGCGCCGTATCTACCGCTGAAATCACCGAGAAGAACAAGAAAATGCTTCTCGACAAGAACATCATATCCGAAACCGAATGGCAGCTTGCCGCCAATCAGCTCGCCCAGGCCAGGGCAACTCTTGCTCAGGCAAACGCCGCGCTGGTGACAGCCAAGAAAAATCTCGCCTACACCGTTGTGACAGCCCCCAGCGATGGTGTTGTCGGCACTATCCCCAGCCGCGAGGGTTCGCTGGCATCGCCCTCGAGCGCACAGCCCCTTACCACCATCAGCGACAACAGCGAGGTGTACGCCTACTTCTCGCTCACCGAGCGCGACCTTCTCGACCTCACCAAGGGCGGCGCTACATCGGTGGCCAACGGCATCAGTTCCATGCCCGAAGTGCAGCTCGAACTTGCCGACGGCACCATCTATCCTCTCAAGGGCAAAGTGGCTACCGTGAGCGGTGTCATTGACCGCAGCACCGGCGCCGCATCGGCCCGCGCACTCTTCGCCAATCCCAACGGCATGCTCCGCAGCGGTAACACCGGTAACCTCATCATGCCCCACAGCGCCGACAGCGCCATCGTGATACCGCAGAAAGCCACATTCGAGCTTCAGGACCTCCGCTATGTCTACACTCTCAATGACAGCAATATGGCAGTGTCGACACCCATCACCGTGGCTCCTTACAGCGACGGCCAGACCTTCCAGGTGCTCTCGGGCCTTAACGGCGGCGAACGAATTGTTGTGGAAGGCGTCGGCACCACAGTGCGCGCCGGCAGTGTCGTAACCCCCAAAACGGCCGCAGCAGCTCCTGCGCAGCAGTAATAACTTGTAGAATGATCATCATCACGCAATGAAACTTGACAGATTCATAAACCGACCGGTGCTTTCGACGGTGATATCGATTTTCATCGTTCTGCTCGGTCTCATCGGGCTTGTGTCGCTGCCTATCACGCAATTCCCCGATATAGCGCCGCCTACAATCTCGGTGTCGACAACCTATAGCGGCGCCAACGCCCAGGCAGTGCTCAATTCAGTGATAGCACCTCTGGAAGAGAGTATCAACGGTGCCGAAGGCATGACCTATATGGAGTCGACGGCCACCAATACAGGTTCCGCCACAATCAATGTGTACTTCGAACAGGGTTTCGACCCCAACATGGCCGCCGTCGATGTGCAGAACCGTGTGTCGAAGGCCTCGAGCCTGCTGCCCTCAGAAGTAAACCAGGTGGGCGTCGAGACCCGCAAGCGTCAGACCTCGATGCTTGTCTGCGTGTCGCTTGCCGACACCACCGCTGATCACCGCTACTCGCAGGAGTTTCTCGACAACTATATGAAGATCAACGTCATTCCCGAACTGCAGCGTGTGCAGGGCGTGGGCGACGTGATGGCCTTCGGCGCCGACTACTCCATGCGTATATGGCTCAAGCCAGATGTGATGGCGCAGTACCACCTGATGCCCTCCGATGTGTCGGCGGCTCTTGCCGAGCAGAACGTCGAGGCCGCTCCCGGTGCTTTCGGCGAGCAGGGCAACCAGTCGTTCCAGTACACTATGCGCTACCGCGGCCGTCTTTCCAAACCCGAGGAATTCGGCAACATAGTGGTTCGCACCGGCTCCAACGGCGAGGTGCTTTACCTCAAGGACGTGGCCGAAATCGAACTCGGCCGTGTGACCTACGGCTTCTCGAACATGCTCAACGGCGACGCCTCGTCGTCGGCCATGGTGTTCCAGACTCCCGGTTCGAACGCCACGCAGATTATCAACGACTGTCTCAAACTTGTTGACAAACTGCAGAACGACCTTCCCGAAGGGCTTGCCTACAAGATACCTATGAATAACAACGACTTCCTCTATGCGTCGATCAACACTGTGATACACACGCTTATCGAGGCATTCATCCTTGTGTTCTTCGTAGTGTACGTATTCCTGCAGGACATCCGCT
Source organism: uncultured Porphyromonadaceae bacterium (assembly GCA_902462525.1). GTDB lineage: Bacteria > Bacteroidota > Bacteroidia > Bacteroidales > Muribaculaceae > CAG-873. The sequence continues at coordinate 18,050 of CABQCA010000023.1, forward strand.
CGACCATTATTCCGGCCATCGCCATTCCTGTGGCCCTGATCGGTACTTTCTTCGTTCTCAATCTCATCGGATTCTCCATCAACCTTATCACCCTTTCGGCTCTCGTGCTCGCGATTGCCATTGTGGTCGACGATGCCATTGTGGTGGTCGAGGCCGTGCACGCCAAACTCGACCAGGGCTATACGTCGTCGCGGCGTGCATCGATCGACGCCATGGACGAAATTGCCGGCGCCCTTATCTCCATCACACTTGTGATGATGCTGGTGTTCATTCCCGTGTCGTTCATGCCCGGTACGGCAGGTGTGTTCTACCGCCAGTTCGGTCTCACCATGGCCATCGCCATCTTCTTCTCGGCTGTCAACGCCCTTACCCTTTCGCCTGCCCTGTGCGCGCTGTTCCTGAAGCCGCATAAAGCCGAAGGGGAGGCCGACAAGTCTCTCAAGGAACGAATGGGCGATGCTTACAAGGCCGCCGGTCAGGCTGTGGCCAAGCGCTACAAGCGCTCGTTTGCTCTCGACATACATCCCCTCATCACTCTTGTGCTCCTTGTTGCCACCATCACCTTCATGGTTCTCGGCTGGTACAGCACCCACAGCATTCTCAAGCTTGTCATAGCATCGGCAGTAGCCATCGTGGCTGTGCTGGGCCTCTTCGGCAAGCGTTTCCACCGCGGCTTCGAGAAAGGCTTCGGTGCGCTGCTGGCATGGTATAAAAAAGGTGCGTCGTGGTGCGCCAACCACAAAATAACCGCCTTTACATCGGTGGTTGTCTCGGTTGTCATTCTCGCATGGCTCATGATGACGACTCCGAGCGCCCTGGTGCCCAACGAGGATACCGGCCTGGTCTTCGCCATGGTCGACATGCCCCCGGGCACCTCGCAGGAACGCACTATCGAAGTGATGGAGAAACTCGACTCCATCTGCGGCACAATCCCCGGCGTGTACATGCGCCAGGCCATCAACGGCTACAGCTTCATCGCCGGTCAGGGCGCTACCTACGGCACAATCATCATCAAGCTGAAGGACTGGAGCGAGCGTGACAAAAGCCAGAGTTCCGACAATATCATCAAGCAGCTCTACTACCTCACCGGCAACGAAATCAAGGATGGCCGTGTCATGATATTCGCACCGCCTATGATTACCGGTTACTCGGTGACCAACGGTTTCGAACTCAAGATGCAGGACCGTACCGGCGGCGACATCAACGCCTTCTTCGGCGTGGTGCAGGGCTTCCTCGCGCAGCTCAACCAGCAGCCCGAAATCCAGGCGGCCTACACTACTTTCAACCCCACTTTCCCGCAGTATCTGATCGATATCGACGCCGCCAAGGCCAAGAGCGCCGGCATAAGCCCCGCCACAATTCTGCAGACACTGCAGGGCTACTACGGCTCGATGTATATTTCGAACTTCAACCGTTTCGGCAAAATCTACCGTGTGATGATGCAGGCCTCGCCCGAGACCCGTGTCAGCCCCGAGACCCTTGCCAACGTGAAGATCCGCAACGGCAACGAAATGGCCTCGATATCGAACTTCATAAAGCTCACCCGTGTTTACGGTCCCGACCTTATGAACCGCTTCAATATGTTCACCTCCATCTCGGTGTCGGGTACTCCCAACCCCGGTTTCTCTACCGGCGAGGCTATCGCCGCCATCGAGCGTGTGGCCAATCAGACTCTGCCTCAGGGCTACGGCTACGAATATTCGGGCATGACTCGCGAGGAAGCCGGCTCGTCGAGCGGCTCGGCCACGGCCACCATCTTCGGCCTCTGTCTGCTCTTCGTCTACCTGCTTCTTTCGGCGCAGTACGAAAGCTACTCGCTGCCTTTCGCCGTGATTCTGTCGATACCCTTCGGACTTGCCGGCGCGTTCATCTTCGCACGCATGTTCGGCATATCGAACAACATCTACCTGCAGATTGCTCTCATCATGCTTATCGGTCTGCTGGCCAAGAATGCAATTCTTATCGTTGAGTTCGCTCTCGAACGCCGTCAGACCGGCATGAGCATCTTCAATGCGGCCATCGCTGGTGCCGGCGCCCGTCTGCGTCCTATCCTCATGACTTCGCTCGCCATGGTCATCGGCCTTCTGCCCATGATGCTCTCCACCGGTGTGGGCGCCAACGGCAACCGCGCTCTCGGCGCAGGTTCGGTCGGCGGTATGCTCATCGGCATGGTATGCCAGATTTTCGTGGTGCCCGCGCTGTTCGTGGTCTTCCAGATTATTCAGGAGAAAATCAAGCCCATCGAATGGCACAACGAGGAAAAGGGCGGCACAATCGAGAACGAAATAGAACAGTACGCCAAGTAATCAAGTCAGAATATGAAATTTATAAGCATAGTGCGCACAACTGTTGTCATGGCGGTCCTTACCGCCGCCATGAGCAGTTGCCACATCTACAAGAAATATGAAACGCCGACGTCGACAGCCCTCACCAAGGCATATGCCGAGGCACGTCAGACACCCGTCGACTCGGCCGCCTTCGGCAATCTCCTGTGGGAGGACGTCTTTACCGATCCGCAGCTTGCCGCACTTATCGAGCGAGCTCTCGAAAACAACAACAATCTCGAGAACGCCCGTCTCAACGTCGACATCGCCCGCGCACAGCTCCGCGGCGCCCGTCTGAGCTATCTTCCCTCGCTGGCCCTGGTGCCTAACGGTGCCGGCGCTTCCTACGCCGGCAGTGACATCAACTGGACTTACCAGCTGCCGGCCCAGCTGAGCTGGGAGGTCGACATATTCGGCAAACTTCTCAACAGCAAGCGCGGTGCCAAAGCCGCCCTGCTGCAGAGCGAGGCCTACGCCCAGGCCGTGCGCAGCCAGATAATCTCGGCTGTGGCCTCGACCTACTACTCCAT
>CABQCA010000024.1 GCA_902462525.1 uncultured Porphyromonadaceae bacterium
GTTGTCATAGCCGACGAAATCTACGAGCATATCAACTACACCGGCGGCGAATTCGTGTCGCTGGCTTCCTTCCCCGAAATCGCCGGCCGCACCGTGGTTATCAACGGCGTCTCGAAAGCCTATGCCATGACAGGCTGGCGCATAGGCTACTGTGCAGCACCGCTCGAAATAGCCAAGGCCGTCGCCAAGCTGCAGGGCCAGGTTACATCGGGAGCGTCGTCGATAGCACAGAAAGCCGCCGAAGCCGCCTACACCGGTCCGCAGGAATGTGTCGAAGAAATGCGACTCGCCTTCCAGCGCCGCCGCGACCTTGTGGTGCGTCTCGCCCGCGAAATCCCCGGACTCGGAGTCAATGAGCCTCAGGGAGCCTTCTATCTCTTCCCCGAAGTAAGCGCCTATCTGGGCAAAACAGCACCCGACGGTACTAAAATAGAAACTTCGGGCGACCTTGCCATGTACCTTCTCAACGAGGGCCATGTGGCCACAGTCGACGGCGCCGCGTTCTGCGCTCCCGGCTACATCCGTCTGAGCTACGCCACTTCCGACGAAAACATTGTCGAAGCAATGCGCCGCATCGCCGCAGCCCTCGCCAACCTCGCATAAGTTTCATTTTCCAATATACCGAAAAAGGAGCCTTTCGGCTCCTTTTTTATTGTTGCCGGTTTACTTCTACTTGTCACCGAAAGTAAATCGCAATCCTACATTCAGGCTGAAATTGAGGGGCTTGTCTTTATAAACGGTCTTTAGATCCGTACCGTCGTCGAAATGATAGCTGACACCGGGTTCCGCATATAGCCCCACGGCAGACGTGACATTGTACTGCACTCCGGCCGAAACAGTGGCCGACAATTGGATCGGCTTTTGAGTTTTATCCTTTGTTTCCCGGTCAGCTGCCATATTGTTCATTACATAGTTCTTCTTCAAATACCCCGAAACGCATTTTTCGACCGCCACGCCAGCCGATCCATAGAGCTCCACTCCTTTCCACGACAGAGCCCGGTACCTTACATTAACCGGAATACCGATGTAATGCAGGTTCTGCTCGCCTGTGAAATAATAGCCATCGGAGCCTTCGCTCATGTCGGATTTCAGATAGGTGTATATTATACCGCTGCCGATACTTATCCTGTCGCTGACATTGTATGCCAGCGAAACACCGGTTCTTACCGGTAAATGGTGTTTAATGTCGGTTTTCACTTCCTGTCCCTTGCCATAGAGAAGTATTCCGAGTATGGGACTGTCGTTCCATGAGCTGTTGTCGGGACCGAGAACTACGGCAGCATTGGACATCGGTCTCTCCGACTCATTATTGAGCACCGAACCGGAACTTCCGTTCATATATACGCCGAACGAGAATTTTTTCGACGAATTCTTAACCGCATTGGCCTGAGCGATATATCTCACGGACTCCGAATAACCGTCGCTACCGCCAATCAGACGGGGAATGACTGTCTGAATGGTATCTTCAGTCGCATCGTCTGTGACAGCGGCTTTTTCCGGCAGCGTGACACTGCATGACTCTTCCGTAACCGCTGCTCCCGGCTCTTCATCGGCTGTAGTGGACGGCATTGTTGCGGCATAATGCATTGGTGTCTTATTATCCGCCTCACCTCTGCTTCCATCAGGCGTTTCCGACGGCAGAATTCCGCTGTTCAAAGCAACAAACCCGGGAACCGGCATCTCAGGAGGCTGCTTCATGAAAATAACTGTCGACAGCATGAGGACAAGCATCGCGGCGACTGCCGCGGCTCGCCGGGTCCACTGCATTCTCACAGCATTGGCAATTTTCGCCCGTCGCTGTGCACGGCAAATATCACTCCACAAGTTCTGAGGTTCGTCTGCCTCGAAACTTGCCATCTTGTCGTGTATATCTTTTAGCCAGTCTTCGTTCATCGGCATCAGGTGTGAAGAGAGTTGTATTTCTTGATTTTTTCTGCCAGAATGGCTTTTGCACGGTGTAGCTGCGAGGCCGAAGAGTTTTCTTTTATGCCAAGCAATGCGGCGATTTCCTTATGGCTTTTTCCTTCGATAACAAAGAGATTGAATACTACGCGGTATCCCTCGGGAAGCCCGCGAATCATCGAATAGATAATTTCGGGAGGAATGGCGTGCGTGTCAGGCTCTTCATCAGGAACGTCGAGTTCATTTTCCCTCAGTTCAACAAAGTTCAGGCCGTCCTTCTTCTTCAGATATTTCAGCGACTCGTTAATCAGAATTTTAGTAATCCAGCCTTTGACGGACCCTTCGCCACTGTATTCGAACTTGTCGACAGAATCAAAAATCTTTATGAACACATTCTGAAGCACGTCCTTCACATCTTCATCGCTGCTTATATATCGCGAACAAACCGCCGACAGATATCTGATGTACCGGCAGTACAATGTGTGCATTGCCTGCTCGTTGCCTTCCTTTACCTGCCGTATAAGAAGGTCATCGGCATCTGTCGCGTCCGGATTCATCGGTACATTTCCGTTTGGTTCAAAAAACTGATGACGACGCGTATTCCGACAGAGAAATCCGCGCCATCATCTCAAGATATCACTGTATGGAGGCTATTCCACGTATCGGTTATAATCCGCTTTAAAAGCAACGGATTTGTCGGCAGCAGGTCGGATAAAGAGATCGAATTCCGTAGATTTCGGTCCGTCGAACGATTTCCAGTTCAGTTTAATCTTCACCGTCTGATTATCTGTATTAGCATTGGCGAGTACATTGAGGTTAAAAGCGATGAGCGCATCGCCTAAATTACCATATACATCTCCTGCGGCATCGTGGCGAAGTTCGAACTCAAAAGGATTTTCCGGATTTACACCGGAAAGAAGGTTGATATTGTGCTTTTTGCCCGTCATACCCCAGAGAGTGCGGACACGAAGGGTAAGATAGCCGTCTTCGGCTACAGTCACCCAGTCGTTCACGATCTCGATGGCATCGTTGCCGTACCTGGAATCGTTTTCATCGCCGAGAGTAAGAACGGGAGTTTTGGTACGGATACTGTCTATCCAGTTGATATGTACCTTATTTTCGGTTTCAAGATCGCTCTCGGGAGTATAGTTGACCAGCGCGCGCACTTCCTTTTCTCCGTAAGGCGAAGTCTTCACGTTGGTAGGATACAGCGTGGTAGTATTGTCGAGCTGGAGTGTGAAACTGCCGTCAGAAGCAGGCCGGACAGTCACCAAAGCGGTAGGGCGCTGACGGTCGATATCATCATTGTCGTCAAGGCACGACTGCATGGCGCAAGAGAGCGATACCATTACTGCGGCAAAGGTCAGAAGTCTGATTTTGTTCATCATCTTGGAATTAATTTGATTGGTTTCTGCCAAGTAAATCCCGGCAAGCGCAAAATCTTGCTTCTAAATCACAAAATAATCAGAAAATAAGTATTTTTTAACAATACATCTATCCGAAGAGGGCGCGGAAGGCATCGGCGACCTTGGCCACAGGGTGGAGGCGGATAGTGAGTTTCGATGTGTCGAAGCCTTTGAGGGGTACGTCGGGAATGAGAATGTCGGTCATACCGAGCTTTTCAGCCTCCTGGATTCTCTGCTCGATGCGTGTGACAGGCCGTATTTCGCCTGTGAGGCCTACTTCGCCAGCCATGCACCAGCCTTTGGGAACGGCCATGTCGACATTGCTCGACAGGATTGCGGCTATTACGGCGAGGTCGAGAGCAGGGTCGTTCACACGCAGACCGCCGGCTATGTTGAGGAACACGTCTTTCTGGCCGAGTTTGAAACCCACACGCTTTTCGAGAACTGCCAGAAGCATGTTCATGCGTTTGCCGTCGAAGCCTGTCACTGAGCGCTGCGGCGTGCCGTAAGCGGCGGTGCTGACCAGAGCCTGCACTTCGATGAGGAAGGGCCGTATGCCTTCGAGAGCGATACCGACGGCTACCCCCGAGAGAGCATTGTCGGCGTTGCTTATGAGGAGTTCCGAGGGATTGGTGACTTCCCGGAGACCGGTGCGGCACATTTCGTAGATTCCCAACTCCGAAGTGTTGCCGAAGCGGTTTTTGGTGGCGCGGAGCAGACGGTAGAGGTACTGACGGTCGCCCTCGAACTGAAGGACAGCGTCGACGATGTGTTCGAGCACCTTGGGACCGGCCAGAGAGCCTTCTTTGGTGATATGTCCGATGAGAATGACCGGTACACCGCTTTCCTTGGCATAGCGCAGCAGGGCGGCGGCACATTCGCGCACCTGCCCGACGCTGCCGGCCGACGATTCAAGGGCATCGGAGGCAATGGTCTGTATGGAATCGACAACAAGTATCTGGGGCTGAACTTCCTCGATGTGACTGAATATGTTTTCGAGCGAAGTTTCTCCGACGATGAACAGGTTGTCGCTGCCGCGGCCTATACGGTCGGCGCGCAGCTTGATTTGCGTCGGACTTTCCTCGCCCGACACATAAAGTATTGTCCGCGAACGAATCGACAGAAGGTTCTGAAGCACGAGAGTCGACTTTCCAACACCCGGCTCACCGCCTATCAGGACAATGGAACCTTTGACAAGACCGCCTCCGAGCACACGGTTGAGTTCCTGACTCGGCATGGCGATACGCGGTTCGTCGACTGCTTCGATGTCGTTGACTGCCCTCGGTTTTGCTTTCTGCCGCTGTCCGGCCGATGCTGCCGCAGCTGTCGGCGACACAGCCACTTTTTCTTCGACCATGGTGTTCCACTCGCCGCATGCCGGGCATCGTCCCTGCCATTTAGGAGAGTCGGCGCCGCACGAGGTGCAGAACCACATTGTTTTTTGCTTCACTTTAGCCATTGTACTGTCGTTGACGAAATTGTGAAAGGACTATCGCGGTGGCGACGCTCACGTTGAGGCTCTCGCTGACACAGCCGGCGCCGGGAGGAATGAATAGGCGGCGGTTCACATGCGCCGCCACGGCTTCGCTGATGCCGCGGCCCTCGTTGCCCATCACTACCACCCCCGATGTCGAAAGTGGCTGCGAATAGATAACGTCGCCGTCGAGAAAGGTGCCGTAGACCGGCGTCTCCGGCGCAAGTGAGCCGAGATAGGCGGGAAGATCGGTGTAGACTACGCGCACCCTGGCGATAGCACCCATCGAGGCCTGCACGGTCTTGGGATTGTAGATGTCGACAGTGTCGGCCGAGGCCACGACTGTGCGGACTCCCATCCAGTCGGCAGTGCGGAGAATAGTGCCCATGTTTCCGGGGTCCTGCACACGGTCGAGTGCAAGGACAAGAGCACTGTCAGCAGACGGCAGTTTCTGCGAGAATTCCGGAATCTCGAAAAAAGCTATCACCTGTGGCGTGGCGCTGAGGCGTGTTATTTCGCGCAACATAACCTTTTTAACCTCGGTGCTTCCGGGAAATGAAAAGCCGGCGCCGCTTTCGGTGAATATATGACGTGGTACGAACCCACCCTGTAGAAGAGTCTCGACACATTTCCGGCCCTCGGCAACGAAAATGCCGCTGCGGCGCCGGCCTTTTGCGTCGTCGAGCGAGGCAAATTCCTTTGCCATGGCCTTTGTGAGCACGAAATCACCATTCATAGCCGGCATCGTCCACTAACTTATGATCTTCGGCAATGGTGCAGCCCAACGTTGTAAGCAGGTCGCCGACAATGGCGCCGTTCACTCCGGCATGCAAAGCCCGCAGCTGCGCCTGACGGCTCATGCGCGCACGTCCGCCGGCAAAGCGGATCTGTACCAGGGGGTGTGCGAAGCGAAAGAGAGCCACGGTAAGCACAATCTCGTCCTCATCGATGAGCGGCATATCGGCAAGCGGCGTGCCGGGAATGGGACACAGCACATTAATAGGAATCGACACCGGCGAGGCCTTGCGTAGCGTCACGGCAAGTTCCATGCGCTGCCTGCGTGTCTCACCCATGCCTATTATGCCGCCGGAACACACCTCGAAACCGATGCGGTGCGCGGCTTCGATGGTGGCGAGTTTATCTTCGATTGTGTGAGTGGTGCAGAGCTTGCCGAAATACGACGGCGCTGTCTCGAGATTGCAGTGATAGCGGCGTGTACCGCTGTTCCAGAGCTGCTGCAGTTCTTTCTCCGAGAGAAGCCCAAGCGAAGCACACGTGCTGATGCCGTCGTGCGAGCCTACGGACTGCAGAATCCCGCATATTCCGTCGAGCGCCTTTCCGCGGACAGCACGGCCGCTGGCGACCATCGAGAAACGTCCTACACCGCGTTCTGCATTATAGCGGGCAACTTCGAGGGCCTGGTCGCGGTCGACGAGAGCGTAGTTTTCGCATCCGGTACTGAAATGAGCTGATTGCGCGCACCATTTGCAGTTTTCCGAACAGCTGCCCGACCGTGCGTTGACAATCGAGCATGTATCGAATTTACGGGAGCTGAAACGCCGTGTTATTTCCCCGGCCTTTTCCTCTATCAGTGCGACGGCTTCGGGTGTGGTAATGTCGGCGAGTTTATAGAGAGTCGGTTCGTCGAGTGTCTCACCGGCCAAAACGCGGGCGGCGCACTCCTCGACAAACGCAGTGTCATTTTCCATTGCTATAAAGATATCTTTTAATCGACCGTTTGGGGGTCTTCTCAAATTCTTCTTTCATAATGCGCCAGGCCTTGACCTGACAGTACGACGGTATCTGCCTGTTGAGTTCGGCAATGTTTTTCTTAATTGTTTCATCGATTCCGGCATCATCTACGCCTTCTTTTTTAGCGGCTTCATAGTCCGGGTGAATGAGAGCGGAGAGCCTGCCGTCGTCGTCTATTACAAGACATTCATCGACAAGAGGCATATTGTTGAGTTTCTGCTCTATCTCCTCGGGATAGATGTTCTGTCCCGACGGTCCGAGAATCATGTTTTTGCTGCGGCCGCGGATGTAGATGAAGCCGTCGGCGTCGATGGTGCATATGTCGCCGGTATTCATCCAGCCGTCGGCATCGAGAACTTCGTCGGTCGCCACAGGATTATGATAGTAGCCTTTCATCACGTTCTGCCCGCGTACGAAGAGGACACCCGGAGTATGCACAGGATCGTCGCTGTCGACGCGGCCTTCCATGCGGTCGACAAAACGGCCGCACGAACCGGGCCTCTGCTCCTCCCAGGGAGCATAACCGATGAGGGGGCCGCACTCCGTCATGCCGTAGCCTACGGTGAAAGGAAAGCGGATTTTACGGAGAAAAGCCTCGACATCGGCACTGACTGCGGCGCCCCCGACGATGAACTGCTGCATTCGGCCGCCGAAGGCCTCCATTAGTTGGGCTCGAACCTTGGCAAGAACTTTCTTACCGATGAACGGCAGGTGGAGAAGCACTTTCATCATCGGACGGTTCAGAACAGGGAACACGCGGGTCTTGACTATCTTTTCGATGATAAGCGGCACCGCCACAATAAGTTTGGGTCTCACAGTCGCGAAAGCGTCGAGCAGAATCGCCGGAGATGGCGTGCGTCCCAGATAATAGATGTGGCAGCCCTTTATGAAAGGATGAAGCGTTTCGACAAGCAGACCGAACATGTGGGCCTGCGGAAGAATCGACACAAAACCGTCGCCAGGTTTGAGAAACGACAGTCCGTCGATCGAAAACTGCATGTTGCTCCAGATATTCCTGTGGGTAAGCATCACCCCTTTTGAAAAACCTGTAGAGCCGGCTGTATAGTTGATGATAGCCAGAGCATCAAGGTCGATGTCGGGATATGCCACCATGTCGGCGTTGAAACGATCGGGATAGCGTTCACCAAAAATACGGTTGAAGTTTTCCCGGGCATATGTCAGTTTCTCCGAACGGCTCATCAGCAGCGAAAAATCTTCGATGAGCACGACACCGAGGAGTTTAGGCACATCGGCGGCATCGATTTTCTCCCAGACATTGCGGTCGGCAAAAAGGAGACGGCTGTCGCTGTCGTCAACGAGGTGCGCCACCGTGTCAGGCATGAAATCGTGAAGAATAGGCACAGCAACAGCACCGTATGTAACAGCAGCAAGAACCCCGGTCACCCACTGCGCGCAGTTTTTGCCGCAGAAAGCGATTTTGTCGCCCGGGGCAATACCGGCCTCTCCGAATGCGATATGTAGTTTTGCGATTTTACGGGCCACGTCGCAGTAGCGGTAAGAACTGCCGCGAAAATCGGAGAGAGCCGGTGTACCCCAGTTTTCGCGTAGTGCCTGTGCGATGTAGGCTATTGCTGTATTCTGATGTTTCATAATGCTCTAAATAAAGATAAAACCGGGCGCCGACATCAAAGGTTCAGTCGGTATTGAACCGTTTTTTCAGGTACTGGCGTATGGTGCTGAGCGTCGGCATATGGCTTGCCGACGGATTAATGGCCGCAAGGAGAATGTCGCGCAGTTTCGACGGGCGCCGGCGATCGTTGATGGCCGAGGGATCCTCGGCGGCTACACTGTGGTAGGTCTTTACTTCGCGCTCACCCTTGACGGCGGCAAGAGCGTTTTCGGCAAGTGTCAGAAGCTCGTCCTCGCCCGGATATACGTAGATGGGAGCTATGAAGCTTACATACTGAGCCATGAAGTCGGTGATGCGTTTGCTGTGTGCCATGCCTCCGGTGATGAGGATAGCGTCGACATTGCCCTTGAAGGCTATGGCCATGGCACCTATTTCCTTTGCCACGGTGTAGACCATTGCGCGAAGTATGAGCATGGCGTGCAGGTCGCCGCTTTCGATGCGTTCTATCACTTCTGGTACGGAGGTCGTGCCGAGATGAGCCATCAGACCTCCTGCGCCATGGACTATGCGCATAAGTTCTTCTTCGGTGTATTTCCCGGAGAAGCAGAGTCTTATCAGAGGCCCCGGAGGGAGCGAGCCGGATCGTTCGGGCGAGAAGGGGCCGCAACCGTCGAGGGCGTTGGTTGTATCGATGACTCTGCCGCGACGGTGAGCGCTCACGGTGATTCCGCCTCCCATGTGGCAGACGATTAGGTTGAGGTCCTCGTATTTTCGGTTCGTCTCGCGGGCAAAGCGCCTGGCGATGGCTTTTTGGTTGAGTGCATGGAAAATCGATTCGCGAGGCAGTTCGGGCGAGCCGCTTATGCGCGCATAGGGTATCATCTCGTCGACCACAACAGGGTCGGCAATGAACGATTTCACGCCTATCTCGTCGGCGATGTCGCGTGCAAGAAGCCCTCCGAGGTTCGAGGCGTGCTGAACACGGGCATGTTCAAGGTCGTAGCGAAGCTCATCGTTTACCTCATAGACACCGCTCTCGACTGGCTGTATGATGCCTCCTCGTCCGATGACGGCCGATATGCTGTGGAGGTCGATGCCTTCGTGACGAAGAGCTCTTTCTATCAGTTCCTTGCGCCAGCCGTACTGGTCGAGCAGATTCGGAAAACGGCTGAGTTCTTCGCGTGAGTGCGAAATCGTCTGCTTGAAGCGCGGAGTATTGTCGTCGTAAACGGCTATTTTGGTAGATGTTGAGCCGGGGTTGATGGCGAGTATTCTGTGCATGGTTACTTAACTGAGAGGCTGGCTAAAGCGATAGAAAAAAGTTTTGTTCTCGGAGTGTCGCCGCGTGATGTCAGCACACATGGTGCCGTGGTGCCGGTGACCATGGCTGCAATGTCGGCACCGGCAAGATGTGTGGCCGATTTAAAAAAAACGTTTGCCGATTCTATGTTGGGAAAGAGAAGGCAGTCGGCGTCGCCTGCCACATCCGAGCCCTTGACCTTCTTGATTTCGGCAGCTTCCTTCCAAAGGGCAACATCGAGCGACAGGGGACCGTCGACGATAACATCGCCAAGCTGACCACGGTCGCCCATCTTTGCGAGAATGGCGGCTTCTGTCGACGACTGCACCGACGGAAGCACCTGCTCAGAAGGCGCGATGCAGCCGATTTTGGGGCGTTCCACACCTAAATTGCGGGCTGTATTGGCAAGATAGCCTATAATAGTGCATTTCTGCCTGAAGTCAGGAGCCGGAATAACGGCCACGTCGGCGACAGTGAGCAGTTTGCCGCGTCCGGGAAGTTCGATGACGGCCACGTGGCTCAGAGTGCCTTTCGGAGGCAGAAGTCCGTAGTCCTTGTTGAGAATTCCGCGCATATAGACATCGGTGGGCACAAGTCCCTTCATCAGAATATCGGCACGACCTTCGGAAACAGCGCGGACAGCCTCGGCAACAGCTTGTTTTGCTTCCCTGACATTGACAACAGTCCATGAAGAGATGTCGATGCCGTTTTCAGAGGCAATGCTGTCGATAGCTTTTGAATCGCCGTAAAGAACAGGCTCTACAATGCCGGCTCCGGCAGCTGCAGCTACCGATTCGAGGGTGTGGGCATCGGCGGCGCAGGCCACAGCTATGGTTTTTACGCCGCGCCGACGGGCTTCGGCCACTAAGTCTTCAAGTCGTGTTATCAGTTGTCTTTTCATAATGTAGTTCATGAGGCGTCGGGCGCCGGGTTAAGGTTATTGATTGTAGAATTATCTGAGTCGGAAATTATAGCCGAGGCTTATTTCAATACTCATGTTTCGCGAGGCACTGAAATGGTCGGCTTTGCGGGAAGGGAAAATGTTTCCGAGGCCGAAATAATATCGGCCTTCGAGCTGAACAGAGTGCCGGGGCTTTACGAAGAATTCAAAGCCGACAGCGCCGCAGATGCCATAGTCGAATTTATTCTTTATCTCCATGTCGAGCTGCGCTGTCTGGCGGTTCGCCGGGAAATCGGGCACCGAAGCCACATCGCGGTAGTCGAAATTCGAGCTTATCGAGCTGCCTATCATGTAGGCGAACTGCGGACCGAGATTTATGAAGGTCTTGAAGCGGCTCGAGCCGAAGCGGATCTGCGTAAGAACAGGCAGATTGATATAAGTGAGCGACCGCGAGTAGCTTAGAGGTGATTCTTCGAAATCTTCTTTCCAGCCACGGGTGGTCCACCCGAATTCGGCCACCAGGGCGAAGAGTTTTTCCTCGGTATATCGGATGGAAACGGCTCCTGTGGTGCCCGAGGTCATACCCTGGCGCACCGAGGGCGAGAACGACATCTGCGCCATCGATATACCGGCGCGGCCACCGACATAGATATGCGGCTTATAGTATGTTTCGGCCGCCGCTGTGAACGCCGCAATGAGTACTAAAATAAATGAAAACAGCTTTTTCATAGCACACGGGCTTCCTGACGGCCGCCGGGAGCGAACCGGATTATATATAGCGCCGAGTTGGCGAAGCCTTCACCGGAACGCTCGAAACGGAAAGTAGACTGAACACCACGGTACTCCGTGGGATAGGACGGATCGAAAGCGCCGTCGTTGGCTCTCAGATTCTTGATTATACAGTTGGCGGCATCGAACCCGAGGAGGGCCTGGGTGGGCACACTTTCAATCATAGGCTCACCGTAGCAGCGGCGGAAAGCCGATGAGAATTCGGTGGCTTCGAAACCGGTGAAATTGTCGAGAAAACGCGAGTAGATAGTTGCGCCGAGACGATGCAGCATCTCGAGAGCCTCGCCGCGGAAAGCGGTCCAGTCGGGATAACCGAAAATTTCGACTGCCGGCACAACGTTGGTGTCGGTGTTTTCGATAGCCATCGCCGCTACCTTTTCGCGCCAGTTGCTGAGCACATACGCCATTTTGTTGAAATCAGACAGACTGCCCGACGAGGGAATAACCACATATCGTTCGCCGGCAGCGACCGGAAGTTCGTTGAGGACTCCGGCATGCAGTGTGCCTTCGTAGTCGATGCTCAGCGGTTCGATGCCGCGTTCGCGGTAGCGTCCTACAACAAAATTCACAAATGCGTCTTTCTCATTGCGCCCTGCGGTGTTGCGCAGAATCAGCGGTCTGAAACCTTCGAACTGTGTCTCGAGTGCCTCGGCAGCAAGGACGTACATCTGCTGCTGCGGAATATTTGCCTGAACCACGAATGGATTCACCTGCTGCACTGTGTCGCGGATGCTGAAAAGATTCAGCACGTAATTGCCGCGTCCGGCGGCTGCCTCACCTATCTGAGCGATGGCATCAATACCTTCAGGAGCTATTATCACGGAGGCACGGGCCACAAAGGAATCAGTCTGCAGCAGTTCGGCTATGCTGCCTATGTTTTCGGTATCAAAAGCACGGATTTCTATCATGTCCCCGCCACGATTGCAGAGAGTGTCGGCGCCGATGAGGAATCCTTTATAGAAATCGAGGCACAGATTGTTGAGTTTCGAGGGTTCGCTTTTGTCGAGTCCGAATGGCAGCATGACGGCTATCGTAGATGATGTCAGCGGCCTCACCGGTTCAGGCTCGGGGACTACGACGAGTGTGTCCTGTTCCACAATTTCCGTTTCGGCTGTCGGGCCGAAAACATCAAGCGGAAAAACGAGCTGCATGTTCTTTTTCAGGCCACGGAGAGCGTCGGGATTGTACTCTATAATAGCTTCCGGGCTAAGATTCAGATGTTTGGCCACACCGTAGACCGTTTCGTTTTTCTTTACCTTATAGACATAGCACTCCCTGCCGCCGACTTTCTTAACGGGCAGATCAAGGGCTGCCGCTCCGGCCACAAAAAGGAATAAAGCCATGACGGCAAGGCATATTCTGCGTATAGTGTGCATTAGTTCAGTCATATTGTTGTTCTAAGTTTACAAAGATACACCAATTCCTCCAATTACCAAAATCCATCTTTTGCCGAAGGCCGCAATAATCCATACTTTTTAACGTTTTAGAAATAGAATGGAACAGGCTTCGCGAACATCGAAAAGCATAAAGAACAGTATGGTGTCGATGGCATTTTTTGCCGTCCTGTCGCTGCTGGGTTTCTTTTCGCGCAAAATTTTCATCGATTGCCTTGGAGCCGAGGTGCTTGGCCTCAACACCACGGCTACCAATATTCTCGAAATTCTCAATCTTGCCGAGCTTGGCATCGGCGGTGCAGTAGCTTATTTTCTCTACAAGCCTCTGCACCACGGCGACCATGACACCATCTGCGACATCGTGACCCTGCAAGGGCACTTCTACCGCCGTATCGCTCTTGGCATGATAGGCGCCAGTGTGGTGATAATGGCCTTTTTCCCATGGATTTTCCACAAAATGACGCTGCCGCTGTGGTACGCCTACGCTTCGTACGCCGCACTGCTGTTCAGCACCTTTCTGGGCTATTTTGTCAACTACCGCCAGATATTGCTCACCTCGGCGCAAATGGACTATAAAATACGCTACACCCACACCGCATGGATGATTGTGAAGATCCTGTGTCAGATGGCGGCGGTGAAATTTCTGCCTTTTCCATATGTCGCATGGGTCGTTCTCGAATTTTTGTTCGCTATCATAGCGGCGCGGTCGTTGCATCGGGCTACAGTCGAGGCATTTCCTTATCTCACCGAATCGAAAAAAACGTTCCGGGATCTTAGAGAAGAGTATGGCGAGATTCTCACCAAGGTAAAGCAGATTTTCGTACACCGCCTCACCGGCGTGGCCACACAGCAGACAAGCCCGTTGATTATCTACGCCTATATATCGCTCAGGATGGTAGCTGTCTACGGCAACTATCTTATACTTTTCAGCAGTCTCACCCGCCTGTGCGGCGCTCTCTTCACCAGCATGAGTGCCAGCGTAGGCGACCTTGTGGCAGAAGGCAATGAAGCTAAGATACGAGGCGTTTTCAAGGAGTTGTTCGCCTCACGCTTCGTGCTGTGCGCTACCATTATTTTCACAATTCTCACATGCTGCCAGGGCCTTGTGAAACTGTGGATGGGTCCGGAGTATGTGCTGCCCTACTCCACTCTTCTTATTATCAGCTGCACTTATTTCATAACGATTCTCCGCGGGACAGTCGATAATTTTCTTAATGCCTACGGTCTGTACCGCGACGTGTGGGCCGCCGTTGCCGAAGCAAGCATAAATATCGGTCTTTCACTTGTGCTCGGCTATTTCTGGGGGCTAAACGGCATTCTATCAGGTGTCACCATCTCGCTTGTGCTGATAATCGGTATATGGAAGCCATATTTTCTGTTTCATTCCGGAATAAAGATCTCTGTCTGGCACTATTTCCGTCTTCTCGGAATGTTGTCGGCTCTTGCAATATTTGTGGGAACGGCTATTGCATGGCTTGCCTCACTACTGCCGTTCTCACCGGGCGATTCGTGGGTATGGCTATTTGTCTGCGCCGGCTGCTATGCGCTTTTGTTTGCCGTCTTGCTCACCGTATGCACCTGTTTCTTCGACCTGGGCATGAAGCAGTTCCTCCTAAGAATGAAGAATCAGGTTATAAAATAATAAACTGATGAAAATATCTGTCATAACTCCTGTCTATAACCGCGAGGACTGTATCCTCCGATGCCTCGAAAGCGTTGCAGTGTTCAATAAGAACGGTGGTCGTGTGGAGCATGTGCTTACGGATGACGGTTCTTCCGACCGTTCTGCAGATATTGTCGAGACTTTCGCAGCCTCGCACCCCGACGTGAAGCTTATCCGCTTCCCGAAAAACAGAGGTACCAACGCCGCCCGAAACGCCGCAATCGCCGCCGCATCGGGAGAATACTGTCTGATGCTCGACAGCGACGATTATCTCACACCCGATGCTCTCGACAACATTGAAACGGTTATGGCCACCAACCCGCAGTTTGATATTTATCTGTCGGCCTGCAGCCATACTCACAATCAGACAGCGGTCTACGGGCCACAGCATATTTTCAGTTTCGATGACTTTCTTTTGAGTAAAGTGTCATTCGATTTCAATCACGTGGTAAAACGCTCGATACTTCTCGAATTTCCTTACGATGAGAATCTGAGAATTTATGAATCTGTATTCAATCTGAGGCTTTATCGGAAAGCCGGTAAAATACTTTACAGCGATATTATTACTAAAATCATAGATTTAGGACGTTCCGACCATGTGACACGCACTCTGCGCAAGACCAACGACAAGGCTCTCCGCGACAGCCGCCGCTATACCAATCTTTTTATCGACTGGTACGCCGACGACCTGAGACGGACCGATGAAGGCCGCCGTCGACTTGCCGGAATGCAGACCGACCGCTACCGCCTTGCCGTACTTTCGGGTGAATATACCGAAGCCGCCGACGCTCTTGCAAATGGTGGCAGTGCGTCGGCTGTATATAAACTCGCAGCCACGACGCACACGGGTCCGCTGCTTTGGTTTTTTGCCAAAAATGCTATGAAACTGAAGTGGTTCGTCCTCGACCGCACGGGGCACACCGACCAGATTTAGCGTCGGTTCAGATAATAGTGAAGGGCTCCGACGAAGAGTGCGCCGCCGACAATATTGCCGAGAGTCGCAGGCAACAGATTGGCCGTAAAGAGTGTGACAATGTCGAGAGGAGCGCCCTGCATCATGCCTAAGGGCAAGAAGAACATGTTTGCCACGCAGTGTTCGTAGCCGAGGGCGACGAAAGCCATCACAGGTATCTCGCACGCAAGCAGTTTTTCGCCCAGACGCCGGCCGCTCAAGGCCAGCCATACAGCCAGACACACACACCAGTTGGCGCCTATACCTTTGAGAAAAATGACACCGAAAGAGGCTCCGGTCTTTGCCACCGCCATACCTGCGAGAGCGTCGGCATAACAGGGAGCGGAGGCGACACCCGGCAAGTACACAAGGAAATAGGCGAAAGCGAGAGCACCGGCGAAGTTGCCGGCCCACACTATAGCCCAGTTGCGCAGCAACGAGCCGACACTGAGCTTGCGGTTCAGCGCCGGAGGAATGAGAAGAGCGTTGTTGCCTGTAAAAAGATCGGCACCGAGTATCACTACCAGCATCAGACCGACGGGGAAGACAAGGCCGCTGAGCAGACGCTGCAGTCCCGGATTCGAAGCTGTTATTTCAGGAAAACCGAAGCCTATGATTATCGACAGTGTGCCTCCGAGGGCTATGTAGGCGCCGGCAAGGACACTTCCGGCAAGCAGTCGCCCCAAGGGACGTCCGCTCTTGGCAATGCCTGCGGCTTCGGCGGCCTCGAGTGTTTCAGCGGGAGTTCGGACCATAATGCGGACTTACGGACGTTTACGTTCGCTGCGGATACGCCTGTGCTGCCGCATAAGTTCCTGATTGAAACGGCGTTCGGCCGACTTAAGCTGCACCAGCTGCTGCGGATTCAGAATTTCCCTGAACTTATCGAAATATTCCTTTTCGATTTCGCCTTCACGAATTTTCTGATTATAAATCACATCAATAGCGGCATCGACATCTTCGGGAGTTGCCTCGTTCTCAAGAGCCCTTTTCTCGAGTGTACGGCTCTCGGTGCCGAGGTCGATGATGCGGTCTTCCATCTTGTCGTAAAGTTCAAAGAAATCGGCCTGCTGCTCTTTGGTCAGGTCAAGTTCCTTGGTCAGAAAATCGTGCTTATAGGCTCTTATCTGGGTGACATAGCGGTTGCGGTCCTGCTCGGAAAGCTGTTGGGCCGACAATGCGAATGTGCCGGCCAGTGCTATGATTATGGTGAGTAAACGTGCTGTCATATCGTTATTGTGGAAGAATAACATCATCGGGAATCTCGGCCGGTTCTTCGTCGTAAACGAATTCGAAAGTAGAGTCGAGCGAACCGTCTTCTACCATTTCATCTACAATATCCCAGGAATCGATATCATCGTAGACATACTGGTCGACAAAAATATCGTTACCGAGAGCTTCGGCCATCATCGGGTTTGATTCTATCGGCTGAAGACGACCGGTTCCGGTGAGCATGGTAAACATCTGAAGCATCAGCCATACGCCGGCAAACATAGCCGCCATGTAGACGTAAGGCCGCACGTGCTGCCAGAATGTACGCGGAACCTGTTCGGCTTCTATATCGTCGGGATGCTCCAGCTCGGCCCGCTCGGGCAGCCGTGCAATCAGACGGTCGGCAAACGCCTCGAAGTATCCTTCGGACACCTCAAGACCCGCCGACGGCCGCGCAAGACCTGCTTTCCGGGCTTTTTCAAGTATATGCTGTCTTTCGCTTTCCATTTATATCAACCAATTTATATAATATGACTCGTCACACAGCCTAAGGTTTAATCGCCATGGTCGAATTGCTCCATGTACTTTTCTATTTTTTTCACCGCAAGATGATAGGAAGCCTTGAGAGCGCCCACCGTTGTGCCTAAAATTTCCGACATATCCTCGTACTTCATGTCGTCGAAATATTTCATATTGAACACAAGCCGCTGCTTTTCAGGAAGAGAGGCCACAGCTGCGCGCAGATGCGCCCCAAGGGTGTCGCCGTCGATATCGGGCGAGGCGGCAACTCCGGCAGCAGCGGCGCCGTCGGGGTCGTCGAGCGACACGCCTGCCCGGCGCTTTTCTTTTTCGAGAAAGGTTATGGCTTCGTTGATAGCTATCTTATGAAGCCATGTCGACAGTTTGGCATCGCCGCGGAAATTTTCAAGCGAATTCCACGCTTTCATGAATGTATTCTGCAACAGATCGTCGGCGTCGTCGGCATTGAGCACCATGCGGCGTATTTGCCAGTACAGAGGCTGACTGTACTCGCGCACGACATCACCGAAGGCCGCACGTACCGTCTCCGGATTGCGCAGCCGTGCCGTCAGTGCGTCGGTATGTTTCTGTGCGTCGTCAGCCATAATGTGCAAAATTAATAAATTCCGACCACATGCACAAATAAAATAGAAACGCCCCGGTGTTGCGGGGCGTTATAGGAGATTAGGATATTGTGACGTTAGGAAGTTAGGAAATAGGGAGATATGGTCTAAATGGGAATTAAGGAACCATTATCTTAACTTTATAAACTTTCTCAACTTCCATTTACTACATATTACCTTCACATGCCGGCTACCATCAGCGAAAGGGTGATGCCGAAAGAAATGAGTACTATTTCCATGATTAATGCTGTGATTTTTAATGTTCTTGAGGCAGGTCGGGCGTTAAAGAGTGCGCAAGCCGCCGTCCACACCAGAGCTGATGCTGCAATTACGCCTACGATGCTCCATACGAGAATCATGGCTGCGATAATTCCGGCACCCTCCCACGGCAAATTCTCGAACGGCAGCGTTTCGATTCCTAATCCTATGCCTAACTGGCATATGAGCACGGTCATGAATACGACGAGACCGCCGAAAAGCGTAAGCAATGCTATAAGGCCGAAAAATCCGAGTATTACTTTACCTATGACCGAGAAAATTGTCGAAAAAAAACCGGCGGAGTCCTCCCGCTGCTCCGAACCGGCGGCTGCCGGGCTGCTGGCCATGAATTCCTGGCCCACGGTGTCGACATTGACGGGTTCGCCTCTCATTTCGAGGATTTTTGCGGGCGTATCGGCAGGCGGAATAATCATCCACGCAATAAGGTAGACGAGAATGAGGGCAAAACCTATGCCCCATGAGAAACCGGCAACGGTGAGCACGGCGAAGAAAAGACGCAGTATATTGGCATTCCAGTTAAGGTATGCGGCGAGACCACCTAAAACGCCTCCGAACACCTTGTTTTTCATGTTACGGTACAGACGCTTGCGTTTGGGCAGATTGAACTCAACAAAGGGTTTGCTTTCATCCTTTGGAGCCTGCTGCGGGTCATCGGGCTGAGTTTCGTCCCTGACATTTTCCTGGCCTGAAATCTGCTCGGGGCGTCCCATGGTCTCGATCACCGAAGCTACGTCGGCACGTACTATCACCGCGGCACCCGATGCTATCCGCTCGGAGAAAAGTTCGCGTATACGGCTCTCGATATCGCTCACGATTTCGTCGCCCTCAATGCCGTAAAAGGTGTTTTTAAGCTGAAGAAGATAGTCCTGAAGCATCAGGTAGGCATCTTCGTCGATATAGAAAATTTGGCCGTCAATATTGGCCGGAAATGTGCGTTTCATTATTCTTCGGGGTTAATGGGTGGAGGTGTGGGAGTGGAGGGAGGGAGGAGAATGTGGTTGACCGTGCGCTGGATTTCGTCCCAGGAATCTTTAAGCTGATCGAGAAACTGCAGGCCTACGGGCGTGAGCGAGTAGTACTTCCGGGGCGGTCCCGATGGTGACTCCTGCCAGCGATAGGCCAGCAGGCCATCGTTCTTCAGGCGGGTGAGAAGCGGATAGAGAGTGCCTTCCATCACTATCAGATGGGCGTCCTTCATGCTCGCAATTATCTCGGAGGCGTAGGCGTCGCCGCGACGGAGCAGGAGCAGCACACAGAATTCCAGCATCCCCTTGCGCATCTGCGATTTCAGATTGTCGATGTTCATTTCGTTTTTTTGTTAGGATTGTAGATTTATAGAGGGGTGCCTTTTTAATGACACTGCAAAGATAGGACGTTTTATAGTACTATGCAATACCAAGTACCTGAAAAACGCAATCACTTAACAATATTTCACATTTGTAACTTTCCGACTTTTTGAGTAATTTTGCAGACTCTAAAGGTAAGCATCAGTATCACAGATAATTATGCGGACAAGGTACAGTTTCCAATCATTGCAACCAACATTTTTATGAAAAAATATATACTATTTATATTGCTGGCTATACTAACAGTAGCCGCAAATGCGCAGGTTTCCGATACCAATATAAACGGCCACGTAATCGACAAAGAGACCGGCGAGCATCTGCCGTTCTATCTCGTCACCATTCCCTCGCAGAAAGCAGGCACCACCACCGATGCCTCGGGCCACTATGTCCTTCGTAACCTGAAAGCCGGCGAAGTGACCGTCGAAGCCTCCTACACAGGATATGTGACCGTGAAGAAGAAAGTAAACCTCTTTGCCGGCCAGACGCTTGAACTTAACTTCGAGGTCGAACCCGACGCCATGATGCTCGAACAGGTTGTGGTGACAGGCACAAAAAGCGAACTTAAACGCCGCCACAGTCCGTCGCTGGTGAGCATAGTCGACGACCGCATCTTCAGTCTGGTCGATGCGGCTTCGCTTGCCGACGGCCTCTGCTACCAGCCGGGAGTCCGGGTGGAAAACGACTGCCAGAACTGCGGTTTCACGCAGGTACGCATCAACGGTCTCGACGGCCATTATTCGCAGATTCTGATGAACTCGAGGCCGGTATTTTCGGCTCTCGCGGGCGTTTACGGTCTCGAGCAGATTCCGGCGAATATGATCGACCGCGTCGAGGTGATGCGCGGCGGAGGTTCGGCTCTTTTCGGTTCGTCGGCAATCGGAGGCACTGTCAACATAATAACGAAAGATCCGACCACAAACTATGCCGAAGTGAGCCATTCGCTCACTTCGACAGGCGTGAGCGGAGCCCTCGACAACAATACGACCTTCAATGCATCGGTTGTCGGCCATAACAATGAAATAGGCCTTACCGTCTACGGCCAGAACCGCAGCCGCGACGGTTACGACCACGACGGCGACGGGTTCACCGAAATCCCCGAAATCAAAAGCCAGACCCTGGGAGCCCGCACAAACATGCGCATTACGCCCGACACCCGGCTCACCGCCGAGTACCATGCCACTCATGAGTACCGCCGCGGCGGCGACCGGATTGACAATCCGCCTCACATGGCAATGGTAGCCGAGCAAGTAGAACACAACAATCACGGAGGCGAACTGGCCTTCGATGCGTGGTCGGCCGAGCGCGACAGGCATTTCAACGTTTTCGGCGCCCTGCAGAGCATACGCCGCAAAAGCTACTACGGCAGCAACATGGACCCCGACGCCTACGGCCGGACCAACGACCTGACAGCCACAGCCGGCGCGCAATGGACACAATCGTTCGCCAGGGTTCTTTTCATGCCGGCCGAATTCATAGGCGGAGTGGAATACAGCCACAACTATCTCCACGATGTCACCATAGGCTACAATCACGACATCAGCCAACGTGTGAACATCTATAGTGCCTATGCGCAGAACGAATGGCGCGACGAACGCTGGGGATTTCTCGTTGGAGCACGCCTCGACAAACATTCGATGATTCACAATCCGATAGTGTCGCCGCGTGTCAACATCCGTTTCAATCCGTCGGACCGCATGAACTTCCGCCTGTCGTACTCCACCGGCTTCCGTTCGCCCCAGGCCTACGACGAGGACTTTCACATA
>CABQCA010000025.1 GCA_902462525.1 uncultured Porphyromonadaceae bacterium
GTTCGATGTAGCTGCTGAGTTCGCGTTTGAGTTCGTCGCCGGTAAGACCACTCTTGTCGACCTTTGTCATGATAAGGTAAACGGCGTCGGTGTCGCTCTTGAAAATCAGGGTGCTGCGAATGTAGTTGAGAGCCGCTTCGAGGTATTCGCGCTGGCTCAGGCCTTCGTAGAGGCGGCCGTCGGCGCCGTATTCGAGCACGAAGAAATGTATCTTGCGGCTTTTGGTGCGCTTGTCGGTGAGAATATTGCTCACTGTCTTCAGAGCGTTTTCTTCGCCGGTGGTCAGCTGTATGCCCGCGTCTTTTTTGTACATGCAGCGTGTCAGCTCACCGGCGAGGTCGATGCAGGTTATAGGGTGTATGCAGTTGTCGTCGTCTTCGAGCGAAAAGCTCATCGCCGATGTCGAGTATATCGATGTTGAGGCCGGCAGGGTGCACACTCTGCCGTTGGCAAGAAAGCAGCGCGACAGATGCATCATGTAGGCATAGCCCTGGCAGTTGTTTTCCTTTATCATGCTCCGGGCCACATGGCCGTTGTTCGCCACCGACAGGATAGCGCCCAGGGCGCAGCTTTTGCCCGAGGCCGGTATGCCCCAGAAATATACCTCTGTCGAAGGAAACTCTATTCGTTCGAGGGGCTTGGTCGGGCTGATGGCGTCGCTGTCCGAACGCGCTTCGCCGTGGTTGAGATAGTAGAGGAATTTTCCGTCAATGCCTATGTTCTCGAGGTCTTCGGTCGAAATGGTGCCGTTATGCAGCAGTTTCTTTATCACCGAGGCGCGCAGGAAATTGTTGTCGCGGGCTATGAGGCGCAGAAACTCGTCTTTGCTGATGCCGCTCCGGTTGTTCGGGTTGAGAGCTGCCTCGATAATGTTCACACGGTGTTCGTCGGGGTCGATGACAGTCAGAGGCACATTCTCGATTCTGTCGATGAAGTCGAGCACGGCGTAGCGCTTCGGATGACGTATTTCTCCGATGATGCAGCGGGCTTCGTCGGCGCGCTCGGTGCCGGAAAATTCGTCGATGAAAGCCTGCAGGGCCGAAATGCTGTTTTTATTTACTTCGGGCCACCGGCGGTCGGCACGGAGGTTGCGCACCCCCTCGTTTTCTGTTCCGTAGTCTTGCATATTCGTTGGGTTGGAGAGAGTTCGTTAAAAATCCATTGAGGTGTCGCTTTTACGTGAGCCGGATACTGTGGCGCTGACACCGGCGAGATCGTCGAAGCTGTCGCGGCGTTTGCCCAGCAGCCTGTAGTTGCTCTTGGTGTGGCGCGCCTGCAGAAAGTAGGGCAGCAGTAGCATCAGGAACACGATTATTCCGAAAACTACGGCTTCGGCTACCGGTGCTTTCCGGGTTGTGAAAATCGATGCGATGTTGTCGATTCCGCTCACGGCGTCGGCCACGCAGCCGCTGTCGAATGAAGCTGCGTCGCCTTCGTTGGAGAGCGTCTTCTGCGACATCTTTTTGAGTTCGCTGTTCCACGACAGCAGCGCCGACTTGATTTCGCGGGTGTTGCCGATGAGGAAAACGTTCCACACTGTTGCTCCGTTGTCGGCATTGTCGATCCATCGCACGGCAAGGTCCTTGAGGTCTGTGTAGTTTGGCGAGAGCAGTTGCAGACGCAGCGCTTCGAGCATATTGTGCTTCTGTACCTCTTCTTTTCCGGCCTTGAAACCGGCTTCGGCCCATGCCTGCGGGTCGGCGGTTCGCCGGGCAATTATGCCGTCGAGACGGCTCTCGTAGGCAGCGATTCGGGCGGCGGCGTAGCTGTCGTAGTCGGCGAAGAGCTGTCGCGAGCCGTTGATTGATTTCTGAAATTCGGCCACTACGGCATCGTTCTGCGAGTGAACAGTCCAGAAATGCGCCATCGACACCATGCCGGCGACAAATACAAGGGGCGACAACAGCAGCAGCATGCGCTCGGCCACGATTTTTCGCGACATCCTTACACCGGAGGCTTTAAGCTGCTGGGCGCCGATAAAGACAAGAAGATATGCCAGAGCCGTAAGAGCCATGCCGATAAGCCCGTAGATGAAATTGCCGTCGGTGAGATATGTGAAACCCATGAAGGAAATGTAGCAGACCGCAATAAGGGCAGCGAATGCAAAGATATGGCCCCACGAGAATTTAAGTCGTTCGTTCATCGGAATTCGTAGAATATTCCCCGGTCTTCAGAGACGGGGCGATTGGTTTAATAGGTTGTAATAAAGGTATTAATATGCAAAGTTATAGATAAAAAATGAGAAAAATCAGCTCGTTTTGTTAAAAAGCATTAATTAACAATGCTGTTTTCTCCAATGTGCGTCGGATGCCGGCTTTCCTGCAATTGGAGAAAAATGCGTTTTTTTAGACATAAGGGAGAACAGACTTCGACAATAATTTGGTAAATTTGCATCGGCTCAGCCCGTGGCTGAACAAAGCCTCCGGGCCGGTGGTTTTAAATTTATTAAAAGAGTTCATCAAATCATAAAACACAAATTTCAACTAATTCAGAATGAAATTACGCAATATCTACTTCAGGCTTTGTTGCGCTGTGCTGTCTTTACTGCCGGCCGGATTTGCCCCCGCTCAGGAATATGCCGTGCAGCCCGATGCCACCGTGCGGCTCGACGGTGTGATATCGCTCGATTCGTGCCGTGCAATGGCTCTGACAAACAATAAACAGCTGATGATAGCCCGCCAGAGGATTGTAAAGGCCGAATACCAGAACAAAGAGGCTTTTGCGGCCTATCTGCCTGCCATCGATTTCAATGGAGGCTATATATATAATCAGCGGAATATAAGCCTGCTGAGCAAGAGCGACTACCTGCAGCCTGTCGATCAGACCTCGCTCGGCGCCATCGCGCAGAAGTATCCTCATCTGGGTCAGGCACTCCAGGGCATCATGGCCGACCCGCAGACCGCGCCGGTTGTCGGTGAGGCCATCGGAGCTGTCAACGATGTCATCGGCATGACGAACAACACTCTGCGCAAGTCGACAAGCTATGATATCCATAATGTGTTCTTCGGTGCAATCACCCTCACCCAGCCCGTGTATATGGGCGGCAAGATTGTGGCAATGAACCGTCTGACAAAGGCTGCCGAGGGCGCCGCACGCGAGCTGCGCAACAATGAAGCCGAGAATGTGGTCTATGCCGTCGACGCGGCCTACTGGCTTGTGGTGTCGCTAAAAGCGAAGAAAGAACTTGCGCAAAGTTTTGTGAATCTGCTCGATTCTCTCAGCCGCAATGTTCATCTCATGGTGGCCGAAGGAGTGGCCACACGTTCCGACGCTCTCAGTGTCGATGTGAAGCTCAATGCAGCTCAGGTCGACCTTGTGAAGGTCGACAACGGACTGGTGCTTTCGCGCATGGCTCTGGCGCAGGTGTGCGGACTGCCTGTCAACACTGTTTTCACTCTTGCCGATGAGGACAACGCTGCCGCCGTTCCCGCCGAAGGCGTGGCTCCTGAGGGCGGCTACGACATGGAGGCGGTCTTCGAGCGCCGTCCCGACATGCGTGCTCTCCGATATGCCGTCGAGGCGGCACGTCAGGAAAAACGTGTGGCATTGTCGTCGATGCTTCCTAATGTAGGTCTTATAGGAGCTTACGAGTTTTCGAATCCCAATGCTTTCAATGGTTTTTCAAAGCGCTTCAAGGGCTCTTTCTCAGTGGGTGCCATGGTCAGCATTCCCATCTGGCACTGGGGCGGTAACAGGGCCAGATTCAAGGCCGCCGAAGCTGCCGAGAATATCCGAAGGCTTGAACTTGCCGATGCCCGTGAACTTGTGACCCTGCAGGTGAATCAGGCTTCGTTCAAAACCCAGGAGGCATACAAGACCTATGACATGACAATGACGAACCTCGCCAAAGCAGACGAAAACCTGCGCACCGCCACTCTTGCTTTCCGCGAGGGTGTGGCAACAACCGACAACGTAATGGAGGCCCAGACGGCATGGCTCAAGGCTCATTCCGAGCAGATCGACGCCATGATTGATGTACAGCTATGCCAGACATACCTTGCCAAGACTCTGGGTACGTTGAGATAGGGGCAAGGCCCATGTCGACCGGCTCAGACAATCAATATTAAAAATCAAAATAGAACAAAAATATGACACAGAGTCAAAATGAGGAAAAAAAGGCCAACCGCACGCTGATGCTTACCATGGCCGTGGTGGTGGCCGCTGTCGCAGTCATCGCTGTGATAGGCTTTGTTTTCATGAACCGCCCCGATTCCTACATCGAGGGGCAGGTCGAAGGCACCAATGTGCGCATTTCGGGCAAACTTCCCGGCCGTGTCCACGACCTTTATGTGCAGGAAGGCGACACTGTTCATGCCGGCGACACTCTGGTGCACATCCACTCTTCGGTAGCCGAGGCACAATTAGGGCAGGCCGAAGCCATGCGCGAGGTGGCATCGTCGCAGAACCGCAAAATCGACGCCGGCACTCGGCGTCAGATTATCAGCGCCGCCGAGGACATGCTTAGGCAGGCCGAGGCCGGCGTAACAATTGCCAAAAAGACCTACGACCGTATGGAGCGGCTCTTCGCCGAGGGCGTGATTCCCGAGCAGAAACGCGACGAGGCCAAGGCGGCCTATGACGTCGCCGTCGGCGCACGCGATGCCGCCGCAAGTCAGCTGTCGCTGGCTCGTGCCGGTGCGCAGCGCGAGGACAAAGAGTCGGCCGAAGCTCTCGTCCAGGCTGCCGGCAGCGGTGTCGATCAGGTGCTGGCCGTGCTCGACGACAGCTACCTCACCGCGCCTTTCGACGGCACCATCGACCAGATTTATCCCGAAGAAGGCGAACTTGTGTCTCTCGGTGCGCCCATAATGAGCCTGTTGCGTACCGATGACCGCTATGTGGTCTTCAATGTGCGCGAGGAACTCCTCGACCGCCTCACCATGGGCAAGGAAATCGAGGTGATGATTCCGGCCTTGGGCAAAAAGAAGATAAATGTGAAAATCTACTATATCCGCGACATGGGCAGCTATGCGACATGGCGCTCCACCAAGTCGACCGGCAGCTACGACAGCCGCACGTTCCAGATCAAGGCCCGCCCCACCGAAGACGTTCCCGGCCTTCGTCCGGGTATGTCGGTAGTCTTCGAACAACCCGAATAAAACTTAAACAATAGAATAATAAGAAAAGCCCGTCAGCCTGTCCGCCCAAAAGAAAAAGATATGTTTAAAGCCGGAATAAAGCGTGAAATACACCGTATGGGTTCGCGGAAGATGTATATCTTCGGCATGGTCGTCGTGCCGGTGTTCTGCATCGTCTTCTTCCTGAGCCTGCTCGGCCGGGGGCTTCCCGACCACGTTCCCACGGCAGTGGTCGACCTCGACCATTCATCGATGAGCCGCAGTGTCACCCGCTCGTTGCGTGCCCTGCAGGTACTCGACATCTGCAAAGAGGCCGAAAGCTACGACGATGCCCTCGCTCAGGTGCGGCGCGGCGAGATTTTCGGCTTTTTCGTCATTCCGGCAAACTTCGAACGCGACGCCCTCGGCGGCGATCCTCCCACACTCGAGTACTACACGAACATGACATACTTTGTGCCCGGCACTCTGTCGTTCAAAGGTTTCAAGACAGTGGCCGTGGCGACAGCCGGAGGAGTGGTGCAGCAGACCCTCGTAAGCATGGGAGTAGGGCAGCAGAGTATTTCGTCTCTTGTTCAGCCGGTGGTAATCGATCAGTTCCCTCTCGGCAACCCGTGGATGAACTATTCGATATACCTCACGCCATCGTTCGCCATGGCGGCGTTCGCTCTCATGATAGTGCTGATGACGGTGTTCTCCATCACCATCGAAATCAAGGAGCACACTTCGCCGCAGTGGCTTGCCGAAAACGGCGGAAGCATTCTGCAGGCTGTCACCACCAAACTATTGCCGCAGACCGTGGTCTTCTCGGCCGTCGGCCTTCTCATTCAGTGGCTCATGTTCGGTTACAGCCTGTTCCCTCTCAACGGCAGCCTCGCTGCCATGATAGCGGCCACGCTGCTCATGGTGGTGGCCTGTCAGGCCTTCGCGCTGTTCATATGCTCGGTGTTCCCGAATCCGCGCCTGGCCTTCAGCACGAGTGCCCTTTTCTGCATTCTCACCTTCTCTTTCGCCGCTTTTTCCTTCCCGGTGGAAAGCATGTACGGCGCCGTTGCCATTTTCAGCTATCTGGCGCCGGTGCGCTACTGGTTTCTCATCTACATCAACGAGGCTCTCAATGGCTACGGTCTCTACTATTCGCGCCTGTGGTTCGCGGCCCTTCTTCTGTTTCCCCTGCTGTCGTGGGTGCTTCTCGGCCGCCTCAAAAAGGCATGTCTGAATCCTGTTTACGTTCCATGATATGAAAGTCACTGCATATATCTCCGCATGGTTCGCCGGCATGGGGCGTGTATTCCGCCGCGAATTCCGGCTCGTCACAAAAGATGTGGGCGTGCTCCTGTTCTTTGTGTTCCTGCCATTGGTCTACCCGGTAATCTACACCATTATCTACAACCCCGAAGTCGTGCGGCAGATAAGAATAGCTGTCGTCGACGAATCGATGTCGGCCGCCTCGCGCGACCTTATCCGCAAGGTGTCGGCTCAGCCCGCTTTCGACATCTATGCCATCGAGCCGAACATGACCGATGCACGCCGCCTCATGGCCGAAGGCAAGGTGTTCGGCATCATGCAGATAACGCCCGACTACGGCAAGGCGCTCGGCCGCGGCGAGCAGGCGCATGTCGAGTTCTACTCCGACATGAGTCTGCTGCTGCGCTACCGCACATTCGTGGCCGCCCTCACCGACCTGCAGATAGAGATGATTTCCGTCGTGACAGGCGAAAAAATCGAAGCTACAGGCCTGGCGTCCATGGCCGGCGGCAGCGGTGGTCTGCCGGTGAAGAGCGAGAGCAACTTCCTGGGCGACACCGAGCAGGGCTTCGCATCGTTCGTCATTCCCGGCATCGTAATCCTCATTCTGCAGCAGAGCATGATACTCGGCATCACACTTCTCGGCGGTACATCACGTGAGCGGCGCCGCCGCTACGGCTACGACCCGCTGGCGGTGCCCGGTGTGCCGGTTTCGGCCACAGTATGGGGTAAGGCGCTGTGCTACACCGTGTTCTATATTCCTCTTACGGTCTATATCCTCCGCTTTATTCCCGAAATGTTCAATCTGCCGCACTACGGCAACCCGGTCGACTACTACCTCTTCATCATGCCCATGCTTTTGGCGTCGGCATTCATGGGCCTTGCGCTCAACTATTTCATGAAAGAACGCGAGAGCGCTTTCATCATCATAGTGTTTACCTCGGTGGTGTTCCTCTTCCTCTCGGGCCTCACATGGCCGCGCTATGCCATGAGCCGCCTGTGGCTCTGGCTCGGCGACTGTGTGCCGGCAGTGTGGGGCGTCGAAGGCTTCATACGCATCAACAGCAACGCCGCCACTCTCCCCGAAGTCGCCGGCGACTACACGGCTCTCTGGATTCTTGCCGCTGTCTACATGCTTCTGGCATGCCTCGTCACCCGGCTGACAGCGCGAAAACAGTAGAACCACACTTTCTGTCATCATAAGCCCGCCCAACACCGGTGATGTTGAGCGGGCTTTAATCGTATGTAGGCGCCCTCAGCCGCCTGCATGAGGAGGGCGCATATGTACCCTTTCATGGCTCGGAACAGCATTTTAACATTTGCGTTAACACTATTTAACAAAACGGGGGGGGTAAATGTGAATTTATGTTTACCTTTGTGGTCGTAATTTTCAGGTATACGAACCAATCTGTTGATATCTTTGCGGTTTCTGTATTCTCCATATAAAATCCGGCAATCATACCAATTCATTATAATACAACGCTTTTTGCATTCTGCAATTTTTTAACCGAAACAATGAACAAAACAAGGCACCGTATAATGAAACCAGTCATTTTATTTCTGGCAATAATAGTTGCCGGAATCACTCAGCCTGTCATGTCTCAGGATATCGCGGTCAAAACCAATATTATCGACGATGCCCTGCTTGATGTCAATATCGGAGCCGAGGTCTCTGTCGCTCCCCGCTGGAGTATCGATGTGCCGGCGAGCTTCAATTTCTGGACCCTGAGCCACAACCGCCGCTGGAAGCACTGGGCTGTGCAGCCCGGTGTCCGCTATTGGTTTTGTGAAGCTATCGGAGGACATTTCATTGGAGCGCACCTCATGGGCGGACAGTACAACATCGGCGGTCTCGACATGGACTATAAATTCCTCGGCACAAACTTCCGCAAACTCAGGGACGAACGCTACGAAGGCTGGTTCGTCGGTGCGGGCATAAGCTACGGCTACTCGTGGATTCTGAGCAAGCACTGGAACATAGAGGGCGAAATCGGCATAGGCTGGGCCTACACCCGTTCCGACAGGTACCCCTGCACCCGCTGCGGCTATAAACTCCAGAGCGGCATAGTGCACAACTATTTCGGCCCCACAAAGGCTGCCATAAACATTGTTTACGTTTTCTGAATTTTATCACGCATTTACGCACGTCAGTATGAAAATACATGCTTTTATTATAGCGGTCATAGGCCTCCTCGCACCGGCGGTTTCCGCCGCACAGCAAGCGCCCGTGGTTCTGAGGGCCGACAGTTCTGCCTTTGTGCGGACTCTCAAGGCGGAGCGCTCCGACAACAGCCTTTTTGTGGCCATGCAGCTCGACTTTTCGTCGCTCCGGCTGAAATCCGACCGCGAAATCACCTACACGCCCGTCATCGCTCTCGGCGACTCTGTCTTTGAAATGCCCGAGGTGATTGTGGCCGGCCGGAACCGCTACCTTCAGCATCAGCGCCACAACGACATCGACGAAACCGTCCGTCTGTGCCGCCCCGGCGATGTGGTCGACTATTCCGAGGTCATCCCATGCCTGCCGTGGATGGAAACTGCCGTCCTGTCGGTCACCGAGGACGAGTGCGGCTGCGGTCTCAATGCCATTTCGTCGAAAAAACGCGACATCGCCGAGTTCGACTTCAAGGAAAGAGTCTTCGACCCGTCTTTCGCTTTCATCACCCCCATTGTCGAGAAAGAGAAGACCCGCGTGGAACGCGGCTCGGCTTACATCGATTTCCCGGTGAACCGCACCGAAATCAGGCCTGACTACCGCCGCAACCCCGAGGAACTGCGGAAAATCCGCAATACCATCGATGTGCTGCGCAACGACCCCGACATACGCATCGACTCTGTTGCTATCGAGGGTTTCGCATCGCCAGAAGGTCCGCTCAAGAACAACGAGCGCCTCGCCGAAGGGCGCACAAAGGCTCTCTGCGACTATGTGCGCGGCCTCTACAGTTTCGATCCCAAGATTATCCATCAGAGCTGGGTGGCCGAGGACTGGGCCGGCCTGAAGAAGTATGTCGAGTCGTCCGACATCGACAACAAGGCTGAAATCCTCGATATCATAGCCATGACACACATGGCTCCCGACGCCCGCGAATGGCGCCTCAAATCAACCTACCCCGTGCAGTACAGATTCCTGCTCGAAAACGTATATCCCGGGCTGCGCCACTCCGACTACGTGGTGAAATACATAATCCGCTCCTACTACGATGTCGACGAAATCAGGGAGGTTATCAAAAAATCGCCTCAGAAGCTCAGCCTCCACGAAATGTATGTGCTCGCCCAGAGCCTCGAACCGGGCTCCGACGAATACTGTGAGGTTTTCGAAATTGCTGTCCGTATGTTCTCCGGCGACCCTGTGGCAAACCTCAATGCCGCCAACATCGCCCTGTCGCGCAACGAGCTCGGCCGTGCCGAAGCCTATCTGGCAAAAGCCGGAAATACTCCCGAGGCAATCTACGCACGCGGAATCCTCGCCGCTAAGAAAGGCGACTACGAAACCGCATACAGCCTCTTCGAAAAGGCCGGCGACGCAGGCTGCAAATACGCCGGCGACGCTGCCGCGCAGCTCCGCGAAGTGCAGCGCTATCTCGAGCGCAAGAACGGAATAATCAAGTGATTAAGATCTCTGTTTACAGCGATTTTAATAAAGACCAATCAACTTTTTCTAACCATATTAATCAATTTAGTTCAATGAAAGCTAAACTAATTCTCGGTCTGTTCGCCGCTTGCTCCATGGCAGGCGCCATGACCGGCTGCTCCTCCGACGAACCCGCCGGCGGTCAGGACAACAAAAACGAGAAGAGTGTCTACCTCCGCGTAGCCATCTCCAACGTCAACGGCGGCTCCCGCGCCGAAAACAACGATACCAACTTCAAGGATGCTACACCCGAAGAATGTGCCATCAACACACTTCAGTTCCGTTTCTTTGATGCAGCAGGCAATCCTATCAAGAGTTCGAACAAAGCCAATTACACATTTGTGGATGCAAGTCCGGAACAGGGCGCGCCCAGCGTTGACAAAATCAAGGAAGCTGTTGTGGAAGTGACGCTCGATCAGGGTGTCAACCTTCCCTCTTACGTGCTTGTGTTCGCCAATAATGACGACTGGAGCGGTGTAAATGATAAGACAAAAATGAACGGTTACCGTAATGTTAAACGTACAAGCTACCAGAATGGAGATTATTTCATCATGAATAACTCCGTTTACTACGGTGCCGATCCCGTCTCGGGTCAGGCTAATGTAAAAATCAGCGGCACGCCTATTACAGCCGGTCAGCTTTTCTCGACAAAAGAAGAGGCTGAAGCAGCTACAGACGGCCAGGTTGTCGACATCTACATCGAGCGCCGCGCCGCACGAATCGACGTAACGGTCGCCAATGCAATTGACGACTACACTGTGACAAACGGAACCGGCAACACGTATACCCTCTCTTTCGCACCTGAAGCATGGACTATTACAGCCGATGCTCCCAATATGTACGCCATCAAGCGCTTCGCTACTGAAGCTGATGTCGACGGTGTCATTCCTTCCATGGCTGATTTACAGACTTATCTCACAACATGGACTACATGGAACGATGCCACTCTGCACCGCAGCTACTGGGCTTGCTCTCCCGGCTTTTATGCCACTGAATTCCCCCGCGTTTCCGATAATATCGTCGACAAAGCCAATGCAGAGGGCATTGCCAATAACGGCGCAGGTGTCGAGGTTGCTCCCTACTCTCTCAAATACTATAGCTTCAATCAGGTGAACGGTGCCAACGGCTCCGAAATCACAGCCGGCGCTACTGAAGCCGTGACACGTTACGCTCTCGAAAACACTATGGGCAAGGACGCATTCGCATCGCTCAACCCCAATGCCGCCGCTCCCTCGGTGCTCCTCACAGGTAAATATACTGTTAAAAACGCTGCCGGCACAGCACTTCCCGCCAATACTTCTTTCGCAATCTGGCATAACCGTCTGTACTTCATGGGTACAGTTCCTGCCGACGCCAACACCGGTGCTCAGACAATTCTGGATGCCATGCTTGCAGATCAGGAGATTGTCGCAACTTATGACGCTGCTAACAACAAGTATGATTATCTCCGTACAGCCCGTGCCGGTCTCGCCGTTCAGCACCCTGCTGCAAAGGTGCGTGAGGGTAACGTTATTTCCGAAGAGCGCATGACACTCCAGCTCACAACGATGCCTCAGGATGGCAATATGCTCTATTACAAGCCTGTCGGTTCTGACGTATGGACTGCTATCAACACGGAAGCCGCTCTTACATTTGTCAACCAGCAGCTCGCCGGTCAGCTCAGCTATGCACATGCCTACACTCAGGGTGCCGCTTACTTCGGTATTCCTGTCAAGCACCTCCGCGCCTCGGATGTGGCTGACAGCGGCGCATTCGTCAAAGACGCAGCCGGCAAGGAAACCGTCGACTGGACTAAAGTGCTTCCCGGCGACTTCGGCCTCGTCCGTAACCATGTCTACACCATCAACGTTACTAAGATTACCGGTCTCGGCGATGGCGTTCTCGATCTCGACTATCCTATCGTGACACCTACGAAGACCAACAACTACTACATCAAGTACTCCCTCAAGGTGCTTAACTGGCGAATTGTTCCCACTCAGGACGTAGTTCTCTGATAACTCTCACATAACGGTACTGATTGGCGCGCACGGCGCGCCGATCAGTACTCCTTCCCCTCTCTTTTTCTCTCCGCACAACAGCAGCTCTCTCCGATTCCGCCTCCGGGCACCCCGCGCCCTCACCGGACGCCCCAAAACCGAAAACTACCGGCGGCCCCGCGCCGCACAGCATACTATCACAGAATAATTAAACAAATCAATCAATAAACGAACAAATGAGAACGTGGCATCTGCATAAATGGATCAACCGTATCCTGACCTCCGTGGTGCTTGTGGCACTTGTCTGCGGCTTCACATCGTGCGGCGCCGTCTACGAGGACCAGAGCGGTTGCGCAATACGCTACCGCGTCGCTTTCCGCTTTGTCAAGAATGTACTGCAAGCCGATGCTTTCGGTTCTCAGGTTACCGAGGTCCACCTCAACATCTACGATAAATCCGGCAAGCTTGTATTCACCAAAAGCGAAAGCCGCAAAGTGAGCGAAATCAACGACTACTTCATGGAAGTGGAAGTAGTGCCCGGCACCTACGATCTTGTGGCCTGGTGCGACGGCGAATCGCTGGCGCCCGACGCGGTGTCGTTCCGACTGGGCGACGGCAGCGTCATGAGCGGCTTCGATGCAGTTCTGCCGCTAAGCGGCACGGCGCAGGCTCCGGTGTCGTCGTCCGACATCCGGCGGCTGTTCCACGGCATGTCGGCTGATGTGAATTTCCCCGAAGTGTGGGGCATGACAACCGTAGGCCCCGTCTATCTCACCCGCGACACCAACCATCTGAGCGTTCTGCTGCAGAATGTCGACGGCTATCCCCTCGACCCCTCGGCCTTCACCTTCGAAATCACCGGCGACAACAACCGCCTCAGCTGGCGCAACGACGTGCTGCCGACCTCCGACAGCTTCGTCTACACTCCCTGGAGCATCGAGCAGACCTGGGCGTCGTTCGACCGTCCCGACGGCCGCGGCACCATGGAGGACCCCGAAATACCGGCCGGAGTCCTGGCCGAGTTCACCACAAGCCGTCTCATGGCCGACATGCCGCAGCGCCTCACCGTCAGGCTCGCGGCCACCGGCGAAGAAGTGCTGTCGATTCCTCTCATCAAGTATCTGCTGCTTGTGAAAGGCAAGTACAATAAAATCGACGGCGACCAGGACTATCTCGACTGCTACGACGACTTCACCATGATGTTCTTCGTCGGCGAAGGCATGACATGGATAAAAACGAGAATCTATATCAACGGGTGGCGCATCGTTCCGCCTCAGGACGAAGAATTGTAAGATAAGGCGCTTGTCAGCCTCTCGGATTGCTATGAACCGTTTTCTAAGATATTTTTCAAAAGCTTTTGTTCTGGCAGCGGCGATGCTGCCCGGCCTCACGGGCTGTGTGGGCGACAACTACGACTGCCCCTCCGACGGGCCCGACCCCTCGGTGAGGCCGGCCGGCGTGAGCATGCGCTTCGACATCGCCACCAACGGCGGCAGGAGTTCGCGTGCCGCCGACATCTCCGGCGAGCAGCCCGGCTCCGTGCCGGAAGACTATATCGACCTGAAGAGTCTGGAGTTCCTGCTCTTCGACAGCGACCAGAAGTTTCTCCGCTTCCTCAATCCTGTCGTAACCGCCGAAGCAGCCTCGGGACAGTACACCGCAGTGGCCACGTTCGAGGAACCTTACTTCGAGAACGCCCCCGACGGCACCGACATCACTTTCTACATCATGGCCCTCGCAAACGGCAGCTCGATGGGCGCATCGTGGGCCGGCGCCGACCGCGGAACCACCACCATCGCCGCCTTGTGCGGCGCCTCGCAGAACACCGTGCTCACCGCCAAGCCCGTGCCAAGCAATCTCATGTACGCCAATCGGTTCGATGATTCCCAGAAATTCCCCATGGCCGGCCTGCAGAATTTCACTCTTGCTGTCGCCGACCTCAAGGCTTCGACCGAAGACGCTCCCGCCGACCTGTCGGCCGGAGCCTCGGGCCGCACTCTCAACATGCTCCGCGCCCTTGCCAAAATCGAAGTCATCGACAAGGCAAACTACATAGGCGATTACGACGACGCTGTGGTGGGCAGCGCCCCATGCCGCATCGACAAGGCCGAAATCGTAGGCTTCTTCAGCCGGGGCAACATGGTGCCCTCTTACGACCAGTGGATGCGCGGCGATGTCTCGCTGCCCGAAACACAGCAGGTCGTTGCGCCGTCGGTACCGGCAAACTGCCCCTACACCAACCCGCCCGCGTTCAGCTCGAACAACGACGACATAGCCGCCGGAATATCCGGCGACATGACAATCGACATGGTGCCCGACGAAGTCGCGCAGAATCTCCGTGCCGACAAGGCCCCCGTATGGTCGGCCTACATCTATGAATTTTCCAATCCCGCCGCGGGAGTCACCATCACTCAGAATCCCTATGTCCGCATCACCACTCAGGGCGACAACGCTGTGACAGGCTCGTCGCAGGTGCTGCCTTTCCGCCTCGGCGAATACAATGCCGGAAAATTTGAAACCGAGCTCAATCAGATTCTCCGAAACCACATATACCGCTACGAAATAACCGGAATAAACACCGACGGCACGCTCACCGCAAACTGGACTGTGTGCGCCATGACGCCGGCTGATGTCACAATTCCCGATTTTAACTGATGGCAATGTTTAGTTCAAGTTTCAGATATATTTTGCTTGCCGCAGCCTGCGCCCTCGCCCTGGCGTCGTGCAGCGACGAAATCGATGTGCCCGACTATGTGAAGGCCGGCGAGGACATGACGGTGGTCGTGCCGCTGAAGTTCTCCGAGCCCACCGTGCAGTCGCGCGCCGACCTCAGCGAAACTCAGCTCAACACCGTGCGTTCGCTATGGGTGGCAACTTTCAGCTCCGCCACCGGGCAGATGACTTCGAAAAAAAATGCCGACTCCGACGTTATCGGCTGGATGGAACTCACTCCCGGAACCTCTGACATCGAGCCGGTGCTCCACGAAGTGACCATAAGAACAAAGAGCGGTCCGTCGTACATCGTGGCCGTGGCAAATGTGGAGAACAACGGCGTGCTCAAAAGCAATCCCGAAGACGTGAAGCCCCTCTCCGAGCTGCTCGCCGGGGTGACCACGTGGTCCGAATTTCTCAATGTGGGCGTTGTGGCTCCGTCGACCTACGCCGCAATCAACGCTCCCACGCCGCCGCTGGTAATGTGCGGTGCTTTCACAAACACTATAAAAGTAGTGAGCGACAGTCACATCACTGTGCCGCTGGCTCAGTGGCAGAACGAGAATATCAAGCCTTACACCATTCCCTCGTCGACAAACGGAACTTTCACTCTCAACGGTGCCATACATCTTCGCCGGGTAGTGTCGCAGATTAATTTCAACATAAAGTCGGGCAACGCAAATGTGAACATCACTCCGAACAGCTACCGCATTGTCAACGTGCCCCGCTACTCATGGCTCTACGAACGCCCCGCCGACGCTGCCGCAGCCACTACGGCAAACTTCGGCGACGACTGCACCGACGACAACAAAGGCTCGTTCTACGTCGCTTCCGAAAGCTACTCGTCGGCGGCATCGTTTATCAGAAAGAACGACGACGGCAGTTTCGGCTTCAATTTCTGGCAGGCCGAAAACAAGCATACCGGCACTATAACCGCCACCGGCACACCCGAAGAAATTTACAAGGCCCGCGATGCACAGACAAAAGCCGACGACGGCGCAAACTCCGGTATTTTCACTGCCCTGTGCCCCTCCGGAACATGGACACCCAACAACATGGCGGGCTATGTGCTCATAAACTGCACCGTCGACTATAAGGAGAGCATAAATGTCGACGAAAACGGTGAGGTTCTGAATCCGCCTACCGGCACCGCCGTGTGGCGAACAGGCACCGCCACCTATCTTGTGCATCTCGGATATATGGGCGGCGACGCCGCCGACTTCAACAGCTACCGCAACGCCGACTACACCTACAATGTCACCGTAAACGGCCTCAACGACATTCGCGTCGAGGCTTTCAATACAGCCGAAACGCCGGGCGCCGAGGGTACGGTCACCGATGCGATCAATCCGACCATAAATCTCGACTGCCACTACGGCGCCTTCAACATTGAGCTGACCGACAGTGAGCTTGCCGCATGGACGCAGACTCCGGGCGGAAACTACACCGGCTTCGGATTCATGATCATGACCTACGACAATATCAACGGTGGCCTGAAAGAATACGACGAAGTGAAACTGCTCACCGAGTACGCAACGTGGAACGATGTGCCCGACGACATCAAGAAATATGTCGGCTGGGTG
This sequence comes from uncultured Porphyromonadaceae bacterium, assembly GCA_902462525.1. GTDB lineage: Bacteria > Bacteroidota > Bacteroidia > Bacteroidales > Muribaculaceae > CAG-873. The sequence continues at coordinate 16,226 of CABQCA010000025.1, forward strand.
GAGCTGCGCCCCACTACGGGCCGGGATGTCCTCGCTGCCTACAAGCCGCGCACCGGCGACAACGCCGACGGTGCGACGTTCAATCTCTACGACGCCGCAAAAGGCATACTCAGCGATACTCGCAAAAAATCCGATTCGGGCTGGTACACATGCTTCGTCAACGAATATACCTACGAGGCCGACGGCGCCGACGAATCAATGAAGGCCTCCGACACATATCCGATCTGGTACTCCTATGTCAACGCCGACCCGCGCCGCTTCTATATCCGCGTGACACGGCATGTTTCCGACGACGGCGAGAGCGTCTATGCGCGCTCAAAATATGCCGCCGTGCAGAACTCTATCCAGACCTACTACGGCCGTCAGGCTATTCCCGAGGGCGCCGGCCATGTGAGAGGCGCCGCAATGGGCATAGAAAGCCTCAACGAAATCTACGGCCTCAATATCCGCCGCTCATGGACGACCGGAACCAACGCCGACAACGGCCGCTACAACTGCTGGCTGTGGGCCGACGGAAAGAGCTGGAGCACATGTGTCGATCAGACAAAGCCACAGACAATACCCGCGGGACAGAACGGCATTACAGCAGCGGAATATAATGTGCCGAAGACGGCAAACTATGCAAATACAAGCCAGAATGCCTTTACAGGCGGCAATGCGATTAGAGATTACGACCCGCAACCAAGTCAGAGAACCGCTGCCTTAAATCGGCAGCGTGCAATACAGGCCATAAATGCCTGCATGAACCGCAACCGCGACAACAACGGCAACTCTACGATAGACGCCGACGAACTCCGCTGGTATGTGCCTTCGCTGAACCAGTATACGCGAATTACACTGGGTGCCACCTCGATTGGCTCGAATGCTCTTATGAATTATGCGAATGTGACTGAAGTAGGAGATTACAGCAGCAGCGGCAGTTTCGGCTTCGGTTATGACGGAAAATATCTTTATTATTCAAGCGACGGACGTGTGTTCTGGGCTATGGAGGGTTTCTCGACAGGTAACTGGAACAGCTCAAATTCCGGAGAGCCTGTGGCTCCATGGCAGGTACGCTGTATTCGCAATCTCGGCACAAATCTTGCAACTGTCAGTGAAACATCACAGTCGGTAAAAGCCTATACATATACTACTTCAGATACATATCACCGTGTTGTCCCCACCTACTATGAGCTTTCCAATACACGCTCGATATCATATTCGGGCAATGGCTCCGGTGCTGGCAAGATGCCTGTGCATGTGATGTATGATGCCGATTGTAACGCTTTGTATAAAGGCGGTTTTGAAATACTTGCCGCCGAACATGATTTGGAACAGAATGATAACAATGGCAATGTTACTCATTGGATTGATTATATTGACGGTGATCCGTGTGCCGCTATAACCGGGTCGGATAACCAACCTTTGGACGGAGGTCGCTGGCGTCTGCCGAATGCGACAGAGCTTGCTATCATGCAGAATGAGGGAGAATTTAAAGACCTTAAAAAATATTATCTGTCATGTACGGCTCTCGGATTCAACAGCACCGACGGCAGCAAGATTACCAATTCCCAAATAGGCTCTAATTCGAATCTGCTCTCGGCATATGATGATCATGTGACGCGTTCTCCGCGAAGTAACTATAATGTTCGATGCGTTCGCGATATTATAGAATAGCAGTAGCGGTATGGCTGTGTGCGTCGGCCTGCGGCAACGTGCAGAAGCCGGCCGGAGAATCAGCCGGGCTTCTGCCGGCCGATTCTCTTGCCGTGCACTTCTGGGACGAGCCGTCGGTGCTTCGCGAGCCTCTCGACAGCGTTGCTGCCGAGCAGCACTTCGCCGATTTTCTGGGACTGCTGCTCAACGCCGATGCCGATACGCGCACACGCGCCGTTGAGGCCCTCATGCGCGGTGCCCGGCAGCAGGAGCTGATAGAGCACTACGCCGACCACTATCTTTTCGACCCAAATTCACCTCTGCGCGACGACGGCCTCTATATCGTCTTTGCGCGGGGAATGCTCGAAAACTACCGCCTCGACGATGCCGCCCGCATGGTGCTGGAGGCAAAAATTGAGAATGCGGCAAAGAACATGCCGGGCACGCGTGCCGCCGACTTCGCATACGTAACGCGCAGCGGCGACCGCGCCACCCTCCACACCACGGCCCCCGGCCGGGAGCTTCTGCTCCTGTTCTATGAGCCCGACTGCTCCAACTGCGCCGCTGCCATCGAACGACTCGCAGCCGACGCCGGCATCGCACACCGAACCGATGCCGGCACCCTGGCCGTACTCGCCGTATATCCCGACGACGACACGGCTCTGTGGCAGAGTACGGCTGCCTCCCTTCCCGAGGGCTGGACGGTGGCCCGCGCCGCCGATCCCGACCTTATCGCCGACCTCTACTACATAGCAGCGACCCCCTCGGTCTATCTTCTCGACGCCGACCGGCGCGTGCTGGCCAAAGACATCTCTCCGTGACATAGACTTCCGCGCATGCCTCGTCACAAGGCTCTTCGGTGGCGATGGAAGGTGGAAGAGCGGGAAGCCGAAGCGCTTTTCGCTTAGGGGAAGTGTGCAAATTGATGTTAAAGAATGTTAACGGGGGGGGGGGGGGGCATTATCAAATTTATGGAAAGGGGTTATATTTGCGATTGAATTCCTTTAAATTTATCACAAGAATCATTTCTTGCACCATGTCCTCTCTACCGCAGAAATATAAAAATCCGGCCATCTGTGTGTCACCTGACACATAGACAGCTGTTTTTTTTGCTTCCATTCGGCGGCTGTTTGTGTCTTTGCGTTTTCAGGATATGTTTTTTTTAATTGAATAATTCCGGCATTATCCGGTTCTTTTTGTAAACAAATTTTTGCAGTTGCTTACGGACCTCTAAGGGCTTGCACTATAAATAAAATATCTTAGTCTATGCTAAAAAAATTAAGGACCAGCATAACGTGGCTTATGGCAATAGCAGCCCTCGCTTTCGGCTCTCTCTCAGCCCGGGGCGGCGACAACTTTGCCGTAAAGACCAACCTTCTGTGGGACGCCGCTCTTACGCCCAATATAGGTGCGGAGTTCGTCGTTGCACCGCGCTGGAGTGTCGATGTATCAGGACAGCTCAACGCATGGACACTCGACGGCGGCCGCCGCTGGAAGCACTGGCTCGTGCAGCCCGAAGTCCGCTATTGGTTTTGCGAAACATTCGGCGGACATTTCCTTGCGGTTCATGCCATCGGCGGAACCTACAACTTCGGCAAGCTGCCATGGCACAAGTTTCTCAACAACGACCTCGGCAAGCTCCGCGACCGCCGCTATCAGGGCTGGGGCGCCGGTCTTGGAGCAGGCTACGGCTACACCTGGCCGCTGACGAAGCACTGGAGTGTCGAAGCCGAAATCGCAATCGGCTGGATCTACACCCGCTACGACGTCTTCCCCTGCGCACAATGCGGTAGCAAGCTCGAGAGCGACCGCACTCACAATTATTTCGGCCCGACCAAAGCGGCCATTAACCTTGTTTATGTGTTCTGAGCTATGACTACGATGTGTGATTTCTCGAAAAAGATACGGTCGGCAATGGCTTTTGCCGCCGCAGTCCTCGCATTGTCGGCTTCGGCACACACTCTGCCTTCGCTTGCTGTCGGCGATGCCGCCGTGGCCGTTTCGGACTCGGAGCTGAAACTGTCGTTCACTATCGACCCTGAGTCGTACAACATATCCACACGCCGGCAGCTTGTCCTCACGCCGGTCGTCACCGGGGCCGACAGCGCAATGGCTATGCCGCCTGTGGTCATTGCGGGTCATAACCGCTACATCCATTTGCTGCGGAGTCGCGAAGACTTGCCTGCCGGTGCTGTTCTGATCCGTTCCGGACGCAAAGGCACGGTCGAATACACCGCCTCACTGCCCCTGAAGCAGTGGATGCTTCTGAGTCAGATCGACATCAAAGCTGACGAAACAGGGTGCTGCGGCACCCCGGGTCGATGCGACGATGTGCCCGTTGCGCGTCTGGATCTGAGGCCGGCTTCGTTTCCGGTGCCTCCGGACTATTCAGTAAAAGCTCCGGCCGCTTCCGACAACAAGACTACGGAGCTGAGCGGAAGCGCTTATATCGACTTCCGGGTGAACCGCACCGAAATAGACCCCGCCTATCGTCGTAATCCCGAGGAACTTGCCTCGATTATGAGTACAATCGACACTGTGGCCGGAAATCCGGATGCGTTCATCAATCATATAGAAATCAAAGGTTTCGCCTCGCCCGAAGGCAAGTACAGCAACAACGTGCGTCTCGCCAAGGGCCGCACCGAGGCTCTCCGGAACCACATAATGGCTCAGTACGGCTTCGGGCCCGAAATATTCGGAACATCGTTCGAACCGGAGGACTGGGACGGCCTGCGCCGCTATCTTGCCAAGTCGGCTCTTCCTCACCGGAATGAAATTCTTGACATTGCCAACAGTAATCTCGAACCCGACGAAAAAGACAATGCCATCCGTCGCCGGTTTCCGGCCGACTATAAGTTTCTGCTTGAAAACGTGTATCCGGCCCTCCGTCACTCCGACTACACGGTCAACTACACCATCCGCACCTACACCGACATCA
>CABQCA010000026.1 GCA_902462525.1 uncultured Porphyromonadaceae bacterium
GCTGTGAGGGTCGTCGGCCGACCAGAAATAGCCCCCGTGTGTCACCTGTACCGGCGCCAGCATGGCGGCGTCGGGACCCAGAAGCTGGCGTATGCGGGTGTTTGCCTGGTCGCGGGTGTTCCAGTCGCCTATCAGCCAGTGTACTTCGGAACTGAGTACTTCTTTTAATTTCGGCATATAGTTATCATATTAAGTTTCGCAAGTTTCAACTTGCTCAATTAAAGGTGATGGGTGAAAGGTGAAGATAATGGTTTTTGCTTAAAAATTCTATTATCTTCACTCAGGCGAAGCCTGATTTTCACTTTTCACTTTATTCACTTCAACTTGAGCTTGCGAAAGTTGATCATTTTATTTTTCGTTTTGATGAATGAAAGGCAGAACGCCGTCGAAGGCCGATGTTGCCAGACGTCCGGCGGCAGCACCTCCGAGGAGCAGAATGGCAATTGCCGCCGCTATTATGGCAATGCGTATCAGCTGCCAGTCTTTCGACAGACCTTTTCCGAAGCCGAACACTTCGGCGAGGCGGTCGGTGAAGCCGAGTTTGCGGCCGCTTTCGGCGAAATCGGCTGTCCGGACGCCGTTACTGTCGGCAAAGGCCGGACAGTCGGCTTCGGCAGGTGTACCCAGCGACACCGTCACAAGGTCGTTTCGGCCGACATCGCCTATCATCGCGCGTGCTGTGGCGGTGTCTCCGGCGGAGGTGTCGAAGGCAAGAGCCGGGAAGAATATTTCGCGGCGATTGCCTTTTCCTTTATCGGCGGGTACTATGACGACATGTGCGTCGGCTGTCTTTACTGCGTTTCTGGTCTTGATTATAAGCAGTGTGCTTTCTTCTGGCTTTGCTGAGCCGGGAGCTTCTACCGTAACTTTTATTTTGTCACCTTCGAGTTCTGCCGACATTATGGTGTAGGGTGTTCCCGATGGCAGCCGCAGCTTTTTGATAAGGAATCGCGGGTCGTCGGCGACAGCTTTGCGCAGTTCTGTTATTGCGAGACCTTCGGCATGAATGAGACCTCCGGTCGACAGGCCGTCGAACATGAGCGAGTTGGCCACTGCAGCGGCATTGTCGCCCGCACCTTCGACAGTGATGATGAAATCCTTTTTCAGCAATTCCGGCGACATGGCCACGAATACCGTTCCCGATGCCCGGTCGTAGCGGCATTTGAAATGACTTCCGGAGATATATTCGATTGCTCTGTCGGGGTCGTTCACTATATCGTTGTAGGTTGTTGTCAGTATTATCTGCTCGAAAGCTTCCGGGGAGTATCCGCAGTCTGTCGAGTAGATTTCTACTGTTTCGCCGGGAACAATGTTGTGGTCGTAAGCCTTGTCGCGTCCTTCGACCTTGATATGAAGCGATGGAATGGCGGCTTTTTGAGCAGGTGTCAGCGAACGGGCTCCGCAGTCTTCGGCAAAGGGCCCTATGAGAATCGAGGCCGCTTCCGGAAGACCGCTCATGAACGGCAGGCGCCCCACAGCTTCTTCACATTCTTCGTCGGGAGAGATTATCGTCAGGCCCGGAGCATCGGACACTGCCGCCAGACTCGGGCCCCACACTTCGCGGACGGAGTATCCGGCCGCCAGAGATGTGATACCGGCAGAGGCGAACTGGGCGTCGGGCCGCAGCCGGTATGTGTCGGCGCCGCGGCGTGTGAGGCAGCGCTCTTTTACAGTTTCGGTGATACGCCGGAGCAGCGCGACAGGCGACACTTCACGGCCTTCGGAATCGGTGATGGTCATGCGCGCCGGCACGCGGATTCCGATCTTGAAGGCTTCCTCGCGGTTTACGTTGCTGAGGAAGTTGCATAGTACCGCAACGTATGTCCAGTAGTCTTTGCCGAGGGTCACTTCATAGTAGACAGGGCCGTTGCACAGCTTGCGTGCCGACGAGTGTGTGAGCTGTTCGCCTTCCCAGCCGTCGGAAAAGAATACCGTGAAACCCGGGTCGCTGCCTGCTATCTGTATGCCTATTTTGTTTTGCATTGTTCAGGGTATTAGTTGAAGAAATTGCGTCTTGGGCGAAATATGGTTTTTCGCGCCCTTTCGCCGGAGGTATAATTGCAGATAACCGACAGCAGACCTTCAGAGTCCGCCGGGTCGTAGGTGTAGATGTTGCCGACGTTGAACCGGCCCAGACTGAAGCAGAAAATGCGCGGGAGTCCGTTGGCCGATGCATCGGGCGAAGCGTTGATTCCGCACTCGGCGCACTGCTCTATAAGAGCGTCGCGGGTAGCCTTGTTAAGAATTGAGTGCACTATGCCGACAGCTTTGTCCTCGCGGTTTTCTCCGAGAGTATCGGCTTTGGTGACAATGAAATGCAACCCTTTGACGCGACGCATGACCTCGCGGTTTGCCTCTACGTCGAACATGAGGCTGCGCAGACGGTTGAACGACTTGATCTGTTCCTGACGGCCGGCTTCGTCGCACGTGGGGTCGATGAGAAGGAAAATCAGTTTCTCATTGTCGTTGGAGAGAATTTCGGAGGCGCTGTTTCCCATTCTGCGGAACTCGGTGATAACGTGGCCGTCGCTTCCGACGGCGGTGACTATTTTGTTAGTGAAGGCTTCGCCGGCCATTTCAACGAAATTGAAACTGTTGTCGCGTGCCGCACCCGAGCGTATGGTTCCTTTCACCACGGCCACAAAGTCGTCGGGAGTGCCGGAGATAGCTATGCCGCTGCGCGAGTAACTTTTGAGCAGCGAGGCATATTCGCCGCTGTAGTTCACTTCGTCGACAGCCACGTTCTCGCTGCTTAGCAATCCGGTCATAACGCTGGTTTTGCCGCTTGCCGCTATGCCGAAGAGAATGATGTCGGTGAGGCCGGCCTCGCCCGTGCCGCCGGCGTAGCGGCAGTCCGGACCCGGAGGCGCCGGGAGAACGGAGCGTATGCGGCTGTCGTTAAGAATACGTTCGAACATGGCGTCGTCGGCACCTGAGGCTTCGCACAACTCTTCCTTGGTACAGACACCTTTCTCATATAGGGCGCAGAAAGTCTGGTTGTCGTAGAGAGCGGGCGCGCGGTGAAGTTCGGCCAGTTCTTTGTCCTTGAGAGTGCGGATACGGTCTTCGGCCTTGCGGTGGAATATGTGGTCGGGGTAGAATTCGGTGAATTCGAGCAGGTCGTAGATGTTGTCGGAATCGATCATCAGCCATTCGCTCTCGGCGTTGCGTGCCTCGGGCGCTTCGGCAGAATGGTGTCCGCAGCCGCGGTAGAAGTTTTCATAACATCGCACGCCATTCACCACATCGTCGGCAGTCAGCGCCCACTCCCATATGGCTTCATCAGCCTTTGCACTGTAGGTGCCTGTGCCTTTGAAGGTTTTGAGAAAGCCGTCGATGTCATCGAGGTTGTTCAGACGCCCGTTGGCATCGAAGAGTTTCTGCCATTCGCTTTCAGCGACAGCGGCAATGCGGTTTCCCAGGGTTGCCTTGTGGCGCCGTACGGCCGAGACATGGCCGGCGGCATAGCCGGCATCGGCGTACGATGTCAGATACGATTCGATCTCCTCATGGACCGGGCGCCACACTTTGCCGTCTGAGGCTTCATAGGCCTCCATAGCTTTTTCGACTGCAGCGAAAGCTGCGTTTTCCTTTATTCGGCTCAGACAACCGCGGATTTCGGTGATGTGTCCTGCTGCCGATGGCAGCGAATTCCAGCGTGCGATGTAGGCTTCGAGCACACGAACGGTGGCCTCTTCACCGGGAGCGTCGGTGTAGGCTTCGACAGCATGTCGGTAGGCGTCCTGTTCGTCAGGGTCTTCGACGGCAGTCGCTGAAGTTTCGATGAGGTCGAATTTTATGGCGAAAGCTGCGTTTTTCCGCGCATAGGCCCGCAGCTGTTCCAGTGTGAAGACGCCTTCGGTGATCTTGCGTACTATTTCGGGCACCGTGGCGTTTTTGAGCCATAACTGATGTGCTAACGACAGTGTCATGATGGGTGGTTTAATTGTTGGCAGCCGGTTTGCGGATAAGGAATGTACCGCTCCACGGCAGTGTTTCCGATGTCAGAGAATCGACAACGGCATAGCCGCCAGAACCGGTGCTGATGTAGAAATCGGCTTTTGAGAAGCCTATGAGCGAGCTGTCTGGTGCCACGGCTGATTCGGTCTGACGTATAACGAGATGTCCTTCGCTTTCCGAGACGGTGAAGGGGGCTTTCCACACTTTGTCGGGGAGATTGCTGGAGCGGTACTGCACTTCTCCGCTGTTGTTGCCGTCGGTTTTGAAGGCTATTGTCACCAAAGGTATCAGAGATGTCGAATCGGGGCTGACATTGGTGTATTTGGGATATAGAAGTGTGGCGTTGCACAGAGCGCTGCCGCTGCCTTCGCAGGCATTTCTGAAGCCGGAATATGACATCAGCAGGCTGTCGACGGCATCGAGAGCCGAACGGATCTGAATGACCGGACCAATGGTGCTGTCGCCTTCCACCGGCCGGCCGGTGTGGCGGAGTATACCGGAGATTTCCTGAGTTGTCAGCGTGGGATCGATGCTTTTCATCAGGCCTACGGCACCGGCAACTATCGGGGCCGAGAAACTTGTGCCGTCGACGAGCTGCGCCCGGCCGCCTCCGGGAGTCTCGCCGTAGAGTTGCACACCGGGTGCGGAAACGGTCGATTCGAATATATTGCGGTCGGCGAAGTTGCCGAAATTGCTGAATTCAGCCTTTTTAAGATTTTGGTCTACGGCCGATACCTTGATGGTCTTGTCGCCACGTTTTGAGGCGTCGATGGCGGTGAAGACGTCCTCGTTGCCTGCGGCCCATACAATGGTCACGAAGTAGCGGTCGGCCATTTCGAATACATATTTCCACACATCTTCCATGCCCAGAAAGCGGGTACGTGCGATTTCGATCTGCTGGTCGACGCTCATTTCGTGAACTTCTTCCGAAAGGCTTATGCCTGCCGAGAAGTTGATGACTTTGGCACCTTTGTTGATGGCGTACAGCATGCCCTGAAGCATTGCGAAGCAGCCGAAGCGGTTTCCGAGGCTTATCGGCATAAGGGAGCATCCCGAGCCAACTCCCGCCGAGCCGTAGCCGTTGTCTTTTTTGCCGATGGCCGTGGCTGCAACCATGGTGCCGTGGCTCATCACGGGGTCGGGCTGCGAGGGGTCGAAGGCCGACGGAACCGATACGTCGTCGGTGCCGTCGGCCACGCTGTATGGCGACACTATGTTCACGCCTTCGAACTCTTTGTTGTCGATGTCGAAGTACGAATCGATGACAGCCACGATGACATCGGGCACGCCAGTGATTCGTTCCCAGGCCTGGTTTGCCTGAATGGGAGCGAAGTACCATGCGCGGCTGTCAGCGAGAAAAGGGTCGGCGTTGTTCTCTCCGTTTTCCATCACCTCTTCCTCGAACACCATGAACGGAATGTCGGGAATCTGGCGCGGAAGGCGTGTTATCAGCGCGCTGCGTTCCTGCGACGGCACCTGAAGAGCCATTAGTTTGGTATTGACATCGGAAAAGAGCACCTGATAGTCCTCCGACGGATAGAGCGAATCGAATTTTTGTGTCCAGCGTTCCATGTCGGAAGCGCCGCACGAAGCATCGAAGAGCACATTGAGGCGGTTCGACACAATCCGGCGCCCGTCGTTGTCGATTATATCATCGTCGTTGATAGGCGGCACTGCCGGAGCCTCAACTACTACTACGGTGTCGTAATCGTTTTCAGAGCCGGGTGCCGCACCGTTGCTGCAGCTGTGGAGCTGCGACAGCAGGTAGAGCAGACCGAAGAGCAGTGCGAGGAAAAGAAGACCGCGCAACAGACAGCCGCCGCAGCCCCATGGCTCCCAGAAGAAATAATGCTTGTTGACGGGACCCTTGCCGTCGAAATGTATTCTTTTCATCTTGTTTTATGCTTCGATTTTGCTTATGATTTCGCCGAGGGCGCGGTTGGCTTCGGGCTTCACTTCGGAGCGTTTCAGATGCACGATGAATGCGATGAACATGTACTCGAGCCACTCGTTGTAGTGGTTGTCGAAGGAGGCTGTCAGCGATATGCCGTTGTCCGACATTTCCTCAAACAGCTGCCCGAGTTCCTCGTCGGTGAATGTGGAGCGTCGTTCGCGGCCTATGTAGTCGTAGACGGGGAGGTCGTTTTCCTTCACCAGCTGCCGGGCTTTTTTCCTCTGTTCGCCGGAGAGCATCGAGTAGCCGAAGTCGTAGACGAACGAGTTTATTACCGAAGCCATCATGTCGGCCACCAGGCTTTTGCGCACGTTGGCTATGTTTGCCACGCTTACTTCCGACCTTATTTTTTCGGCTATTGCGTCGGCCAGGCCGAGGCGTCGTGCCGAGTCGAGCATGGTGCCTATGAGGTCTTTCATGAGGCCTGGTTTGAAACCGTCGGCAGAGGTGAAAGTGTTCATCAGTTCGTCGGATTTGAGTTTTTCCTCCCACAGTTTCATAATGTGGTCGGCGATGAACACCTGATTTGTCTTCGGCCGCAGATTCTCGCGGAAAAGGATGCTGATGTCGATGTTGCGCCGGGCCATTTCGGCGGTGGCCTGCTCGCGGGTGCGCCAGTTGCGGTAGGTTTTCAGCAGACGGTCCCAGCGCTCGTCGTCGGTGCGGCAGCCCTCGAAGTCGCGGCAACGCCGGCGTATGAGCTCATACTCTTTAAGGTTGTTGATGTCGTTGTTGATTGCCGTTCCGTTGACGAGGCTGTGCACGGCCATCAGGCACTCGGCCTCGGTGACTTCGAGGGCCGACAGCAGATGTCCGAAGAAGTAGTTGTCGTCGTTGTTGGCAACGTCGAATTCCCATCGCAGTTCGAGGGCTGTGTCGATGTTGTGCAGAAGTTTTTCAGAATCGTTGTCGGAGTCGTATTCTTTCCTGAGTATATCGCGCACGTTGGCCATGATGCTGTCGCGCTCGCGCTTCATCTGTTCGGAGCGTATCAGCGACGCCACGCGTGCTACTTTGCTCATACGCTCGATGATGTAGAGCGAGCCGTCGTTGTTGATGGTCGAGGCCACGTCCCATGCCAGTTCGGGGTCGAAGAAAAGTTCGCGTACGCTGGCGTTCGACACGAAAGTGCGGCGCAGCAGCCGGTAGTATTCGGGGTCCATGCGAAGTGTTTTCTCGCGGCTCGATGTGGTCACGTCGTAGCCCTCGAACATCTGGTTGCCGTGGGGAGTGCACGAACTGAATTCGTAGGACCGCAGCAGGTAGGCGTCTTTGAACGAATGTCCGGGCGCGCTCCAGTTCTTGAACCAGTCGACGTTGTCCCAGTTGAGAACGGCATCGAGCAACACGGTGCGGAAGCGGTCTTCCCAGCGGTTGTTGACAGCGGTTTCGGTGTTGTGCGAGTCGTGCGAACGTGCGGCCATGTCGATGTTCATCTTGGTTGCCACTATCATAAGAGGCGATATTCCGCCGGTACGTTCGAGAGTGATGGCGCGCTCGGCGGCGCCGGCACCTACGTTGCGGCGCACCCACTGGTCGAGAAGTATGTGAAGATTCTTGACTTCCGACTGTTTCTGGTGGTGGCAGAAGAGCAGAACCTTCATCATGTGGCTTTCGCTGTAGTAATTGAAGAGGTAGGAAATTTTGCCTCGGAGGAAGAGTTTCACCAGCACCGACTGGCCTGATTTGTCGCGTGATCCTTCGGTGCAGAACGCTTCGTCCTGCTGTTCGGGGCTTCGCGCACCGGGGAAGTCGAGCAGATCGGTGTCGATCAGCAGATTCTTGCTTACGCCTGCGGCGAGTTTGCGGTACGATTCGGCGGGCAGGTAGCCGGGTTCGCCGCTGCGTGTGGCGTCATAGTTGTAGGCGAGAGTTTCTGATAGATATTCGTCTTCGATTTTGAACACAAGCTCGGCGCTGACAGCACAGAGGTCGCAGGTAGGCACGTCGGCGACTTTCCGGAGGTCCGACGCTTTACCGGCGACCGGCACATATACATCGGTTTTCACACACCAGTCGTCCTCGTCGAGGCCGTTGAGGCAGGCTACCGACATGATGGTGCGCCGGTTATCGCCCCCGTGGATAACAGCTGTCAGAGGCACGTACACTTCCGGGGCGTAGTCGAAGCGGGCAAGGTCGTCGGCAAGGCGCTGGAAGAGCCGGGTTATCACTGCGTTTTCGTGCCAGAGATACTTAAGGACGTCGGCCCATTCCGACACCGGCACGCGGTCGATTATGCGGGTTAGGGTTTCAAAGTACTTCGAGCGCAGCATACCCTGAGTCTGGGCTTCGACATATGTGGCGAGATAGCTCTTGATGTCGAGAATATCGTCCTGTATAAGAGCCGGATGTCCGATGGCCGGGCGTTCGCTGTAGGTTTCGTAGATCGTCCGTGCTATCTCGCGGAGCTCGTCGTCGGAGTATGTGGTGTAGTCGCGGATATTATTGTAGTATCCCGAGGCGAGGATTGTGGCAATCCGGCCGACGGAGAGGAGCTTCACAATCACAGGATAGTCGCGGTTGTAGCGTCCGGGATTGTTACGGAAACTGCTCATGCGTGTCACCACGCCGGTGGCCTCGCGGTCGTCGCCGATGGGGTTGATTTTGTCGACAAAGCCCACGCCTTCCGGGTAGTCGGTGGATTTGATGAGAAAGGCTTTGTCGGTGCGGTTGAGAAGAGTGTTTATCTGGTACGATTTGCCGGTCTGGCTCTCGCCGAAGGCGCCTACGGCGGGGTTTTCGCGCAGCGCCGCGAGCTGTCGGCGCAGACGTCGCCGGCCGTCGACCATCTGGAAGAAAACCTGCTCGTACTGTTCGGGTTTGTTGCGGCGCAGCCAGTCGAGACCTTCGTTTATTATCTGGATATCCTGATTCATGGAGGAATTTTGAATATGGAATGTTGATTTAAGAATAGATAACCTAAAAAGCTCAAATAAGCCCGTCAGCCTAATAGCTTAACTGATGCTCTTGATGCTTAGCTCAAACTCGCCTTTATCGAGCCAGTGACGGCCGTCGTTGATGAGCGACTGCGGTATGAACGATACCATGTCCGCAGGCACGGGGTCGCCGTTGGAGTCGCTCACGTCCTCAAGAATCAGAGTCTCGGGGTCGGCCATGAAGTCGCGGCTTATGGTGACGCGGAGGCTGCGGCGTCCGCTGTTGTTGTAGAGAGCATAGACAGGGCGTCCTTCGTAGTGCGGAGTGTCGAACTGCTTTGCGCCGAAATATGCCGGGAATATGGTGAGCGACACGCTGTCGGAGCTTTTTCGCGGCGACAGCATGGTCTGTCCCGTTCGTTCGCCCCGGTAGAGGCATATGAAGTTGTCGGTGGAGTGGAACCGCTTTATCATGTCGCTGAAGTCAACTACCATACCGTTGAAACCTTCGGTAGACGCAAGGTGGCCTACCATAGCGCCCACGGCGACGACGGCTTTCTGATCGTAGAAATACCCCTGCGGGTCGGCGAGGGGATACCACTGGCCGACACGATATTCATTGAGGCGCACCAGACGGTCGGGAGTCACAGGCATGTACTTGACAAACAGCTCGGTAATGGCGTCGATGGAAGTCGGCCTGCCGGCAAGCACCACGATGTCGCAGTGGTGGGCATAGAGCATTACCGATATCTGTTTCATCAGGCTTTCCATGGTCGATTTCACGATGTCGGCGGTGCGCTCGGGCTCATAGCGCCATTTAAGGCTTTCGAAGCGGAAGCCGAAGTGGTCGGCGAAATAATCGAGGAGATACTGCGACGGCTTTATTTCGGGGAAGAAATCGTCGAAAGTGAACACCCTCGACGGGCGGTGCAACCGCAGCTGTTCCATGAAGAACTGGGCCATAGGATGCGAAACCTGGGTGTTGAAGTCGACGCGGCAGCGGCGGTCGCGGTCCTCCATCATAGTGCTGTCGGCGCCGAAGAAGTCGCGCAGAAGCGAGACGGCCATACGTTCGCGCACTCGCCGTCCTTCGGCTTCGGTAGCGGCCGAGCGGAGATCGCCTACAAGAGTGCGGTAGAATACGTGCCGCTTCATCGACGGTATTTCGGCTATGGTGTCGGCGTCGCTCTGAAGCAGTTTGTTGAGCAGTGCCGAGTAAATGCTTCCCATGTCGGCATAAGTGCCTGCCTCACCCTCGATGATGACATTCTGAATGATATTGCGCAGGATATCGTCGCCTGCAACGTAGTAGCTGTCCCAGAAGAGGGGCCGTGGTGTGAGGGTGCCTTCATCGTTGCCAGAGCACATGTAGGAGCATACCATGACGTCGGTGGTGCCGGCACCGATGTCGACCGATGCGACGGTGACGGCCTTGCCGGTGTAGCCGTCGGCGGCAAGCTCGGGCCGCACGTGACCTTTAAGCTCGAAGAATTCGCGGGCGCGGCCGCGGTAGCGTTCGGCGATTTCGGCATAGAGATACACCAGCTGTGATGCTGTGGCTTCGTCGAAGCTCCACACGCCGGAACTTTCGTTGTCGACGGCATCATCGGCTTTCTGCGACAGTTTTTCAACCGATGGTATCACCTCGATACGCGGCAGATTGCCTTCGGGATATATCAT
Organism: uncultured Porphyromonadaceae bacterium; assembly: GCA_902462525.1. Taxonomy (GTDB): domain Bacteria; phylum Bacteroidota; class Bacteroidia; order Bacteroidales; family Muribaculaceae; genus CAG-873. The sequence goes on from CABQCA010000026.1 coordinate 10,471, forward strand.
TGAAATGGCCTCGAAAGCATCGAGGGCGCACTGGCGTAGTTTTATCTGTTCGGTGCGCGGCATGGCTGTGGGGCAGGTGATGATGAGGTTGCGGAGGTAGCGCTTGCAGTTGATGTCGCCGTGACGGCGGCGGAAATCCTCGCTGTTGATCTGCATGAAAGCCTGCTGGAGGATTTCGACCATCACGAAAGTCATGAGCGACGAGCGCGAGTAGTGGGTGTGTCCGTCGGTGGGCTCGGCGAAAGCGAAAGGATCGCGGATAAAATCGCCCTTGGCGTCGAAAAGGTCGGAAAGCCCGGGTACGTATATGTTTTCAGCCTGGCGGATATAGAGCGGGTCGGTTTCGGAGGTGAGGAATTCCCATTTCTGCTTATAGAAATCGTTGTCCCAGAGGTAGCGCTTGGGGCTGGAGTAGTTTGTGGTGCTCGCCCACAGGCCTTCGTCTTCGACCGAGCGGTAGACAAGGCGTTTGGCCTCGTCGCCCACACGCACCATCGACGAGTAGCGGAACATATCCTCCTCCTCTATTACGATGTCGTTGGCGAAGTCGGCCTGTCGGAACACCAGACGCATGTCGAAGGGGTGTTCGTAGACGCGGTGAGGCTCGGTGAGGTCGCGCAGGGCAAGCATGGCGGCCTTTGTGAAGTCGCCATCTTCGAAGAGCAGGCCGCAGGTGCGCGAGTTACCGATGTCAAGCACCATATCGACAGGTTTCTGCCGTTGGGGCGGGCAGCGGTGGAGAGTCACCTCTGGCGATGCACCGGCCAGACGGATAAAGTTGGCAAGATAAATGTAGAAGCCTATGTAGCGGTAGGTCGATTTGTTGGAGTCGAGTCCGAGAATCTGGGCCATGTACTGGCTGAAAACGTTGAAGCCCTCGTTAGGCGACATGAACAGAATGAGGTTCGACACTCTGTTGCAGAGGCCGAACTCTATGCGGTCGATTCCTTCTGCTGGAAATGCGGGGCGGAACATCGACATTTCGTCGTTGCTGGTGCGTGTGTCGAAAGCCCATGTGAAGCGGTAGCGGCCCTGACCTTCCGGATCGCCTTCGATTCGGTCGATTTTCACGCGGCACCAGGCGTAGGGCACATCGCCCGACACTCCGTGCTGCATCTCGAACATAGGCATAGGCAGCCATTTGCCGAGGATAAGTTCGAAAGCGGCGATGCGCTCGTGCAGTTTTTCGGGATTCGGCGTGGTGTAGGAGGCCAGAGAGGTAATGCTGAACATACGGTCCTTGTCGCCGGCCTCGACGCGGGTGTAGAGTGTTGCCGATACATCGGCGCGCATGGTTTCGACACCGCTTTCATCGAGTCTGGGACGTCCGTCGGCGAGCACCTCCATGGTGTTTTTGGCCGTTAGCTCGTTGACCGGCACGTAGCTGCCGTTGGTTGTATTATATGTAAGGAGGTCGAACACGCGTTCGCCTGTTAGTTCGTTCCGCAGATTGCAGAAACTGTATTTCAGTGCCCGTCCGCTTGGCAGCATGAACTGCTGTGCCGGATCGAACTCGAGCTCTACCGTGTGGAACTGGATACCGCTGTCGGCTATTAGATGGAGCATGTTTCGGGAGGTTAAGGGATTAGGAGGTTAAGAGGTTAGGAGGTTAAGAGGTTAGGAGGTTAAGAGGTTGTGATATTAAGATGTTAAGAGGTTAGGACAGCAAGATTATAATGATTTTATGTTTATAAAAATTTAAATCCCTAATTTCCTAACTTCTTGATTTCTTAATTTCCTCAGATGATTTCGAGGTTGTCGGCCAGGCGCTGGCGCACTACCTCGTACATCATCACACCGGCGGCGACACCTACGTTGAGCGAGCCTATGTGGCCGAACATGGGAATCGCGCTGCGGGTGTCGGCGAGGGCGAGGACTTCGGGTGTGATGCCGGTGTCTTCGGCGCCCATGACGATGACAACGGGGGTGGTGTAGTTGCCCAGCGTGTAGTTTTCCGATGCTTTTTCGGTGGCGCATACTATCTGGCAGCCGCTGTCTCTGAGGTAGCGCACGGCTTCAGGGAGCGAATTTTCGCGACATACGGGAATGTGCAGCAGAGCGCCGGCAGATGTCTTGACGGCGTCGGCGCCTACACTGACGCTGCCCCGCATGGGAATGACAATGGCATCGACGCCGCAGCACTCGGCGGTGCGGGCTATGGCGCCGAAGTTGCGGACATCAGTGATGCCGTCGAGTACGAGAATGAACGGCAGACGGCCTTCATCGAACATTGCGGGCACGATGTCGCCAAGACTGCAGTACTCCACGGCGCTCATGAAGGCCACTACGCCCTGATGGGCTTTGCGTGTGATGCGGTTGAGCTTTTCCACCGGCACACGCTGCACGGGTATGTGTGCCGCGCGCGCAAGCTTGAGCATGCGCTGTGCAAGGTCGCCGTTGAGGTCTTTCTTTATCAGCAGTTTGTCGACAGTGCGACCGGCTTCGATGGCTTCTATCACCGAGTGTATGCCGAAGATATAATCGCTTGGTTCCATTGTTGGTTCAGATTCTTAAATTCGTGATGCGTTGTTGAGAAGAGACCGTGCCGTGGCGAGGGCCGACGGATCGGCGGGGTTGCCGCTGAGCATGAGCGAGAGTTCTGCCTCGCGTTCTTCGGGCGTAAGACAGCGTATGCGTGTGACTGTGCTGTTTTCGTCGTCTTCTTTGAAGACTTTGAAGTGTTTTTTGCCCATTGCGGCCACTCCCGGCAGATGGGTGATGCATATCACCTGCAGCGAACGGCTCATTTCGGCCATCATGGCTGCCATGCGTGTGGCAACATCGCCCGAGACGCCGGTGTCAACCTCGTCGAACACTATCGACGGCAGGTGCATGCGTTCGGCAAGAATGGCGCGTATGCACAGCACCAGACGCGATATTTCGCCGCCCGACGCCGCGCCTCCGAGTGGGGTGAGGGCCTGGTTTTTATTGAAAGCGAACAGGTACTGCACCTGGTCGAAGCCGTGTGGACCGAGGCTTCCCCGGGTGAAGGATATGTCGCAGCGGAGGTTCGGCATGCCAAGAGGCGATGCCAGTTCGCGGAGTTTTTTCGCGAAAACGGCGGCTGCGGCCTGCCGTTTTTCGCTGATTGATGCCCCGAGAGTGAGAGCGGCCTTTTTCGCACGTTTGGCCTCGGCCTCGAGGTGCGCCAGCACACGGTCGCCGTCCTCGAGAGTGGCAAGCTGGCTGCCTATGCGGTCGCGGATAGCGATCAGTTCGTCGGCATTGGCCACATGATGCTTGGTCTCAAGTGAATATAGTTTGCTCAGACGTTCATCTACTTCTTCGAGCCGTCCGGGGTCGGCGTTGAGCGATTCTCGGTAAGCCATCAGTGTGTCGGCAATGTCGGAAAGTTCTATACGGGCCGAGTCGAGGCGCTCGGAGAGATTATGGAAGTCGACATCGGGCTCCGAATCGTCGTCGCCGGTGACTTCGATGGCAAGGCTTTCGACAGCCGATACGGCTTCATCGAGAGCTGTCTGTACATTCATGGGTTCGCCTGACAGCGGTGTCAGGGCCCGGTCGACCTGCTCGAGGATGCCGTCGAGGTTCGACAGTGTCTCGCGCTCATGTTCGAGGGCCTCGTGCTCGCCGGGAACGAGGTTCATGACATCGAGCTCATTGTACTGGAAAGCGAGGTAATCGGCGTCGTCGCGGTTGCGGCGTATCATGTCGCGGGTCTCGGTGTACTGTTTCAGGCATCGTCGGTAGTGGGTGTGAGCCTGCCGGTAGTCGGCGAGCAGGGCCTCTGTATCGGCAAGATTGTCGAGGATTTCGAGCTGATAGTCGGGCGAGACGAGCATCATGTTCTGATGCTGCGAATGAATGTCGATGAGATGTTCGGCCACCTGACGGAGCACGGGGAGTGTCACCGGAGTGTCGTTGACAAAAGCCCGCGAACGGCCTTCGGGCATGAGCTCACGCCGGAGCACGCAGTCGCCGTGCGGACTTTCGAGGTCCATTCCCGCGAGCATGTTCTTAAGGCCTGTGGCATCGGAAATATCGAAAGTGGCCTCAATCACCGATTTACGCTGTTTGTACTCGACGGCGCGCATGTCGGCCCGGTCGCCCAGGAGCAGCCCTAGAGCGCCAAGAATTATTGATTTGCCGGCACCGGTCTCGCCTGTTATTATGTTGAAACCGGCATCGAAATCAATGTCGATGAAGCCGATGAGGGCATAGTTGGATATGACGAGATTTTTAATCATTTCTCTGCTCCTTTCTTTAATTCGGCAAGACGCTGCTGCTCGGTGGGATATATGGGTTCAAGAAGCTTGAACGCGTTTTCGCGCTCGCGCTGCGGCGCCTTTGAGTAGATGTTCACAAGTTCGTCGAGTTTGGCGTCCTTGAACATCGACAGAGCCACCGACATCGGTGCCTCCGAATAAATTTTCTGAATGTCGTCGAGGCTTTCGGTGACGGCGGCGCGGCCTTTATCGACAGAAGTCGACATTATATCGAGCCCCTGACGGTGGTATTTATAGAGCATGTCGCGTATTACCGAGGCGGGAGCTTCGGTGAATGCCGAGAGCACGGCGCTTCGGTTTTTTGTGTCTTCGAAGGCTTTCCAGCCTACTTCGCCCGACGACTGAGCCATCTGCACTATCTGTTTGAGGCGTTCGTAGTAGGGCTCGCCGCCATGGGGCGCGAAGGAGTCGAAGTCGACGGCCAGCACCAGAAAGGCGTAGAAATTGAGAATTGCCGTAAGCTGGCTTTCCATATTGTTCAGCGAATAGACCAGCGGTTCGCCCTCGCGGTATGTGAAGTCGATTTTGGTGTCCTTGAAGTTAATGAGGGTGGTGGTGTAGCTGCTGTTGTAAACAGGGCGGCTCGACTGAATCTGAATGTCGCCCTTCACCACGTCGTCGGCATATTCCTTTATAGTAAGGTAGAGGCGACATTCTATTTTTTCGTTTGCCGCAATCTGGGTGTTTGTGAAAACGGTGGTGTTGAGGTACTCGGTGATGGCCTGCTGCAGTGTTTCGAACACCTGCTTGTACGTGCCGTTCACCTGGTCGGAGTTTACTTCGACTGTGCACAGCAGTTCCTGTGCCTGCGGAGTGAGCACCGAGCAGGCCAGCGCCAGGATAGCGGCTGTAGTTCTGAGGAGACGGGAGATGCGGTTCAGCATAGGGTCTGAATGTAGTCGAGAATATCGGCGGCTACGTCCTTTTTCGATTTGAGAGGATAGTCTGCGGGTTTTTCCGAACGTGTCGATACGATGCTTATCTTGTTGGTGTCGGTGCCGAATCCGGCGCCGGCATCGGCGAGGCTGTTCACCACTATCATGTCGAGGTTCTTACGGGCAAGTTTGTCGCGGCCGTTGTCGATGGCGTTGTCGGTCTCGAGAGCAAATCCGACAAGAATCTGTCCGGGACGCTTGCGGCTGCCGAGAGTGGCGGCAATGTCGGGGTTTTTGACGAGGGCGATAGAATCGAATTCGTCCTTTTCGCGTTTTATCTTGCGGTCGGCGGTAACGGCCGGAGCATAGTCGGCGACTGCTGCCGTGAGGATAGCGATATCGGCGCCGGCAAACGTTGTTTCGGACGCGGCAAGCATCTGGCGCGCGCTTTCTACGTCGATGCGGTGAATACGCGGATTGCACACGCTCAGCGCGGTGGGTCCGCTCACAAGTGTCACATCGGCACCTCGGTCCGCCGCCTCGGCAGCGATCGCATAGCCCATTTTGCCGGTCGAGAAATTGCCGATGAAGCGAACAGGGTCGATGCGTTCGTAGGTGGGTCCGGCGGTGACGAGCACTTTCTTGCCGGCGAGGGGACCATCGGCGGCAAAGAATGCCCTGAGCACGTCGGCTATGCGCTCGGGTTCCTCCATGCGTCCGCGGCCGGAGAGGCCGCTGGCGAGTTCGCCTGTTTCGGGCTCGATTATGTGCACGCCGTCGGCGGCGAGTGTGGCGAGGTTGCGTGTGGTGGTGGGGTGGGCCATCATGTCGAGGTCCATCGCCGGGGCCACGAACACCGGGCACCGTGCCGACAGGTAGGTGGTGACGAGCATATTGTCGGCGACGCCGGTGGCCATTTTCGCGAGTGTCGAGGCTGTCGCCGGCGCCACTATCATGGCGTCGGCCCACTCGCCCAGCGACACGTGCGAGTGCCATTCGCCGGTGTTGGCTGTGAAAAATTCGGTGATAACAGGCCGCTGCGAGAGTGACGACAGAGTGACAGGCTGGATGAACTGGCGGGCCGCCGGGGTCATAACCACCTGTACCTGAGCGCCGGCTTTGACAAGCAGACGCAGAAGCACCACGCTCTTGTAGGCCGCGATGCCGCCTGTTATGCCGAGGATTATGTGCTTGTTCTTCATTCGTTTTTATCGGGGGACGCCGTCATGCTTTGCGTGAGCGCAGACGGATGCGGGTAAAGGCTTTTTTTGTATTGCGCGGAAAATCGCCCTGCATTATCCAGTTGTAGTAGCCGGGGTCCTTTTCAAGGACTTCGGCTGCCACGCGTCCTTTGTACTTTCCGAAGTTTATTATTTCGCGGTTTTGGTCGTCGTAGACAAGGCGGCCTGCGAGGTCGACATTGCGGTTTGCCGAGGCATACTCCGAGAGGGCGTTTACTTCTACAGGTACATCGTCGTATTTTTCGAGCTGAGCCAGCAGCACTTCCATGGTCGCACGTGTGTCGGCGAGGGCGCCGTGGGCGCCTTCAAGCTCCTTGCCGCAATAGTAGCGGTAGGCTGCTACAAGAGTGCGCGGTTCTTTTTTGTGGTAGATTGTCTGTACATCGATAAAGCGGGCCTTGTCGAAGTCGAAATCGATGCCGGCGCGCTCGAATTCGGCGTCGAGCAGGGGTATGTCGAAGCGGTTCGAGTTGAAGCCGGCGATGTCGCAGCCGAAAATCTGCTGGGCGAGCGAGTTTGCCACCTGGCGGAATGTAGGTTCGCCGGCCACATCATCGTCGGTGATGTGGTGTATGGCTGTAGCTTCCGCCGGAATGGGCATTTCGGGGTTTATACGGCGAGTCTTTTCGGTGACATGCCCGTCGGGGTGGAGCTTTACCATCGAAATTTCCACTATGCGGTCGCTGGCGATGTTCGTGCCGGTGGTTTCGAGGTCGAAGAACACCACCGGACGTGTCAGTTTCAGTTTCATGAGCTTTCGGGTGCTTAGAATTCGCCTACTGTCATGGGCATGAGCAGCATTAGCAGTTCGGTGTGTTCGGGCTCTTCTTCCGGACGGAATACGCCCGGACGGCCTGCGTCGCCGAGGTTTACCACAATGTTGGTGCCCTTGATGGTGGTGAGGATTTCGGTGAGGAAGCTTGCGCTGAAGCCTATTGTCAGCTCGTTGCCTGTGAATGAGCAGGGGAGCTGTTCGCGGGCGCTGGTGCAGAGGTTGTTGTCGTTGGCCTTGATGAGGATGGCTTCGGGAGTGATGCGGAATTTCTCCAGACCGCCGTCAACTTCCACGAAGATGCCCACTCGGCGCACGGCGTTGAGCAGAGCCACGCGGTCGACGGTAAGCACCAGCGAGTTGTTGCGGGGCATCACGCGGTTGTAGTCGGGATAGTTGCCGTTGAGGAATGTGCACTGGAAGGTGTAGTTGTCGCTGCTGATGACGGCGCTGCGCTGTGTCATGCTGAAGTTGAGGATTTCCTCTTTTGCGAACACGTTCTTGATGATGGTGGCCGGTTTTGAGGGAATGACGCAGCTGCCGGTCACGCCGGGTGCCGTGCGGCGGTCGGTGTAGCGCACGAGCTTGCGGGTGTCGGTGGCGACGAAGGTGAGGCTTTCGGGTGCGATGTCGAGGAGCACACCCTGCATTATCTGGCGGTATTCGTCGTTGCTGACGGCGAACATGGTGTTGTCGAGACCGGTGATAATCTGTTCGGTAGCGACACTGAACCGGATGGGTTCGGCCTTGTCGTCGGCGGTGAAAGCAGGGTACTGGTCGCCGGGGAGACCTACGAAGCTGTAGTGGCCCGAGGCGTAGGAAATCTGTACTTCGAGCGAGTCTTCGTTCACATCCACTTCCACGCCCTGGTCGGGAAGCTCTTTGAGGAGTTCCACAAGGCGGCGGGCACCGAGGCAGAGGCTGCCCGAACCGCTGGCGCCGGCTACCTCGAGGGTGGCGGTGAGAGCGTTTTCCTGGTCGGAACCGGTGATGGTGAATGTGTTTCCGTCCAGAGTAAGGAGGAAGTTATCGAGGATAGCAAGGGCGTTTTTCGAATTGATGACCTTGCTTACGGCTGCTGCCGCATTGTAGAAAGCTTTGCTCGAAACGTTGAATTTCATGACTTTATGTCGATTTTAGTTTATTTGTCGGTTGGTATGGAGTATAACTATCCAATTAATCTACAAATATACTGTTTTTTCATCAAATAAAGCCAAACAACGCTGCAAAAACTTTTTTTGCAGTGTTTTGAAACATGGGAGGTGGATTACCGCTGGTTATTCGGGTGAGGGGAGGGTATCGGCGGTAAGGGAGTCGGCGGGGGCAGTTTTTTTGCGGCGCAGGAAGTTGAAGAGGTTGTCGAAGTCGCGGCGGAAGACGATGCCGACGCCTTGTGTGGTCTGCGCGGAGCGGACGTAGAAATTCCGGTCGTTGTAGCGGTTGTAGGCTTTCAGGCGCCATGAGCCGCGTTTGTTGAGCAGGTATTCGATGTCGAAGTCGCCGACGAACTGATTGGTGTTGAGGCTCTTGTCGCGGTAGCCGAAGTTTCCGTTGAACAGCAGGCGGTTGTTGAGCAGACGGCTTGAAAGAGCCACGTCGACTTCGACGTCGGAGAAATCGCCGCGGTCGCTGCGCAGGTTCGGTGCTATGCTCCAGTTGTCGCTGAGTTTTCCGAGCATGTTTCCGAGCTGGCTCGCTATTGTCGACGAAGCCACTGAGAAGAGTTCGCTTCCTTTTGTGGTGGAGGCCATATAGTCGGGGGTGTAGAAGCGGTTAAGGGCCAGCAGGTAGATAATCTGCCGGTTCATCATGTCGGTGGTGCTGACGATGCTTTTCACCTTGCGGTATGTGTCGGAGGTGAGGGTGGGGAATTCGAGGTCGAAATTGATGTTTGGCTGGCGGATATCTCCGTCGACGAGCATGAGTGCATGGACCGGTACGTTCGTGCGGCTTATGTCCTTGTCCTGGAGGAAGGATTCGTCGAGGTCGCTGAGGTTTGCGTTTGTGGCGTAGTAGGCGGTGAGTTTTGTGTTTGCTGCGTAGGGGTCGCCGTTGAAGCGGATTTCGCTGCCTTCCTTGATTGTGAAGTCGCGTATGATGATGTCCTGCAGGGTGAAGCGGTAGCTTCCGGAGAGTACTTTGTAGCTGCCCCACATGTTGAGCGAGTTGTCGAGCGAATGGTAGGCCAGATGGAGGCTGCCCTCGCCGACTGCTTTGATTTCGTCGCCGGCGGTGGGGTCCATTATCAGAGTCATCTCGGCGTCCTTGTTTATGGCCACCTGAATGTCCATGTTGTATGCAGAGGGTTCGTCGGTGCTGGAGGATGAGATTTTGTTTCTGAGTTCATGCACGATGGCGGGGGTGCCGTCGTTGCGGACGGGAGCCCGAAGGGTGTCGGGTGTCGCGTCGCGGAAATTGAGGAAGGAGTATGTTTCGGCGTCGAGGCGGTCGGAAAGAACGAATGTGAATGTGGAGCGTGGCGCCGTACTCATGTCTACTTTTATGTCGACCACGCCGGGATAGCCCGAGATTGAGGCGCCTCCGTTGCCGTAGATGGTGCCGTACCAGTCGGGATACTGTTTGGAAGTGCTGTTGAAACTCAGAAAATTGTGAGCATCGGTGATGTCGAAGCGGAACACCGGTTCCTTGAAGAATGTGTGGCGCACCACACCATCGAGGCGCGCGGTGTGGCCTTCTGTGTCGCGGATGGTGATGTCGCGGAGGCGGATTGTGCCGGGTGTCATTACCACGCTGTCGCTGGCCGTGTAGCAAGTGTTGGTGAAGTCGATTTTCATTTTCACGTCCTCGGCCATGACAGCGCCTTCGAGGTCTATTTCCTTGAAGGTGCCGAAAAGGCGGCAGTGGCCGCTTGCGTGGCCGCTGATGTCGGATTACATTTAAACGATTTCGCTGTCAATAATCTTTCAACAT
>CABQCA010000027.1 GCA_902462525.1 uncultured Porphyromonadaceae bacterium
TCTTTTATCAACGCAGTCCGGGTTAAACTTACCCATGGGGCGGGTCCCTTTTCAATTGCTGTACCTGGGTCCCTTTTCAAATGTTAGATGCAGGCTTGCCGTGTCATAGACCGGTTCCATGTTCAGAAACTGGCTCTGGAAGCTGTTCAGGAGATACGCATCAAGCACCGGTGGGAGGCCATCGACGCTGACACCGAAGCACGGGAACAGGCCAAACTCAATGGTCTAACATATGTGCCGGAGCGGCTGGAAAACGGTGACACGCTCAAAGAACTGCTTGCCAGCGGCCGGTATGCAATCCCCGGAGAAATGGACTCCTCAACAGCGGCAGAGAGCCGAGATGATGTTCGCGCTGTATCCCGACCTGAAAGCGGCATACAGTCTTTCCCTGAACCTGAGGGCTATTTTTAATAAACGCTCAGTCAAAAGCGCAGCCAGACTGAATCTGGACGTTGGTATAACAAGGTCGCAGAAGCCGGATTCCGTTCATTCAACACCATAGCTGCCACAGTATATGAACATCACGAAGAAATCCTGAACTACTTTGACAACCTCTTAACAAACGCTTCTGCTGAATCAATCAACTCCAAAATCAAGTCTTTCAGAGCTAAGCTACATGGAGTCACAGATAAAAAATTTTTCATCTTCCGTTTCTGCAATCTCTATGCTTAAACACAGCTTTATTACGATGCGCCGGTTTATTACTATGCGCCTCTATTGCCGATTCGCTGAATAGTTACTACAAAAAAATTGAGAGTTAAAAACTCTCAATTTTCTATTGTTGCCTTGGAGAGATTCGAACTCCCACAGGCGGAACCAGAATCCGACGTGCTGCCATTACACCACAAGGCAATTTTTTTGTTGCTTTTGTTTGGGAGGTGTCTCCCTCGCTTTTGCGCTGCAAAGTTAAGACGAATTTTCGGAGTGTGCAAATATTTTTGCGTTTTTTTCAAAAAAATTCACGATACCTGATCGCAGTCGGTTTCTCGGAATTTTTTAGTATTTTTGTATTAGCGTTGGCATATCACGTCCCTCGCTGTATTTGTGGCTTTTATAATATGAATTTGAAAATGATTGACCGTACTGAGGTAAAAGAAGACAAGAATCATCGTGTCAGAGTTCTTCAGTTCGGTGAAGGCTGTTTTCTTCGGGCATTTGTCGACTGGATGATTGATATCGCAAATGAACGAGGTGCGACCGACACGCGGATTGCCATTGTTTCGCCGCGTTTCGGTGATGGTCGAGCCGTGCGGACGCTTAAAACTCAGCAAGGAGTGTATCACGTTGTTCTTGAGGGTATGGCTGATAGTCAGCCTAAACGTGAGATACGCATGATATCATCGATTGCAGATGTGATGGCACCAGTTTTACCTGCTGATATGGTCCGATATAAGGAATATGTTACATCGCCGGATCTTCGATTTGTAGTTTCTAATACCACCGAAGCAGGCATTAGCTACGATAAAGATGATATTCTCTCTGAAATTCCGGCAACTTTCCCCGGCAAAATAGCATCGATGCTATGGCGTCGTTATTGCTTTTTCCAAGGAGATCCGACAAAAGGGCTGATTTTTATATGTTGTGAACTGATTGAGGAGAACGGCAGCACTCTCCGTGATATTGTGCTTCGCCATGTTTCCGAGGCTGGGATGCCGCATGGTTTTGTCGAGTGGGTTGAGCGAAGCAATTTTTTTGTCGATACGCTCGTCGATCGCATCGTTTCAGGATTTCCGACGGATACAATCGACGATGTGAAAGCCGAACTTGGCTACGACGACAATGCTGTCGTCAAAGGAGAATTGTACCATTTGTGGGCTATCGGCGAAAAGACTATCGGAAAGTAGAGGCTGAGCTGCCGCTTGACAAAGCCGGTTTCAACGTCCTTTTCATGCCTTCAATCAGAGAATTCCGCGATAAGAAGGTCCGCGTCCTTAATGGTTCGCACACCGGCATGGTGCCGATAGCTCTTCCGTTGGGCTTCTCAACGGTCATGGAGGCCTTCAACGATACTGATGTCAACCGTTTTGTCTGCGGTATGGTCGAGCGTGAAGTAATTCCGATGATAGCCGGAGATGAGGCGGTGTTGAAACAGTTTGCCCACAGTATCCTCGAACGTTTCTACAATCCTTATATCCGTCACCATCTAAAAAGCATAGCTCTCAATTCTCTTTCTAAATGGGAAACCCGCAACTGGCCTACGGTCCGTGATATGTGGCTGAGACTTGGACGTGTTGCCGAATACGAAACATTTACTTTCTCGGCTCTTGTTTCGTTGTACGGTCCGGGCAGCGGTTTCATACCCGAAGATAATGATGCTTATGTCAACACAATCGTTTCGGCATGGCAGCCTGACGACTATGTCTCGACCGTTAAAGCGATACTTTCCGCCGGCATATTCATCGATGACTTCGGGGCAGTTGTGCCCGATTTTCCTGAAATCGCAGCCGGATATATCGCCGATATCCGCCGCAATGGTATGCGTGATGCCCTGAGTTCTTTTCTTGAATCTCATAAATAAGCCTATGAAACGTCTGATGCAGATTAATCCGACAGATAATGTTGCTGTGATTCTTGTCGATAACGACCCTGTAGCACCAAGGGGACATAAGATAGCATTGCGGAATATTGCCAAAGGCGAAACTGTTGTTAAATACGGTTTTCCCATAGGTTATGCGAGTGCGGACATCGCTGAGGGCGAGTGGGTTCACAGCCATAATCTGAAGACAGGTCTTGGCGATACTCTTGAATACACCTATAAGCCTTTAATCTGTGATGCAGTAACAGACCTTGCGGTGCCGACAGCAGAAATGTATCTGCGTAAAAACGGTGATGCGGGTATTCGAAATGAGATGTGGATTATTCCTACTGTCGGTTGTGTAAACGGTCAGGCCAATCAGATAGTGCAACGGCTGAAAGCCGATGGTCTCGATGTAGGTATTGACGATATCCGTGCCTACACCCATAGTTACGGATGTTCGCAACTCGGCTATGACCATGATTGTACCCGGAAGGCTCTTGCCGCTATGGCCCGTCATCCCAACGCCGGAGGAATACTGGTACTCGGACTGGGGTGTGAGAATAATAATATCGACAGACTGCGTAAGGAAATCGGCGACTTCGATCCTGCACGGGTCCGGTTCCTTGTCGCTCAGCATGTCGAGGACGAAGTTGAGGCCGGCGTCGAAATATGCCGTGAGATCATTGCCGGCATGAGGAACGACCGTCGCATCCCGCAGCCGTTGTCGAAGCTGAGGATTGGCCTTAAATGCGGCGGCAGCGACGGCTTTTCGGGTATCACAGCCAATCCGTTGCTCGGACGTCTGTCCGACAGGATGACAGCATGGGGCGGGACTACTGTTCTTACGGAAGTTCCAGAGATGTTCGGTGCCGAAACTATCCTGATGAATCGCGCCAACAACCGTGCTACATTCGACCGCATAGTAAGCCTTGTCAACAATTTCAAGGATTACTTCAGGACATACAACCAGCCGATTTACGAAAATCCCTCGCCGGGCAATAAGGACGGTGGCATAACGACACTTGAAGAGAAGTCGCTCGGGTGTGTGCAGAAAGGCGGAACATCGCCGGTGACCGATGTGCTGCCTTATGCTGCCCGATGCCGGGTTGCCGGTCTGAACCTGCTGAATGCACCAGGCAATGATCTTGTGGCGGCTACAGCCCTCGCCCTCTCCGGATGCCAGCTGGTGCTTTTTACCACAGGGCGCGGAACACCGTTCGGCACGTTCGTTCCGACAATGAAAATATCGACTAATTCGCAGCTCGCATTCAGAAAACCGAACTGGATAGATTTCGACGCCGGTGTGCTCCTTAATGACAATATTGATGCTGACGTAGTTCTTGACGATTTGATAGCCAGAATAGTGCAGGTCGCCGGAGGCTCTTCACTGAATCATGAATCCGCCGGGGCAAAAGAAATAGCGATATTCAAAACCGGAGTTACTCTTTAGAAGTCAGGTCGGCAAAAATATTGTTATACAGTCGGGGTGGCCCCGTTATTTCTTTTGAAGAGTGGACAGCCAGTCGAGGAGGAGGCTTTTTACCGATGTGAGGTAGGGAAAAGATTCTTTGAAGCCCCAGCCATGGGCGCCGGAGGGAAATACGTGGTACGACGCTTTGATATTGTTGTTCTTAAGGGCGAGATAGTAGAGTGCGCCGTTTTCAGGCGAAACAGTGTTGTCGTCATCGGAGTAGAAAATGATGGCGGGTGGAGTGTCGGCGTCAACGCGAAGCTCATTGGAGTATTCGCGCAGTTTGTTCCAGTCGCCGGATTTTTTGCCAAGGAGGTTTTTTATGGAGCCGTGGTGAGTGTAGCGGCTGTCGGAAGTCACTACGGGATATAAGAGTACCGTAAAGTCAGGACGCGAGAGCGAGTCGGCCCGGTGTGTCGAAACAGTAGTAGCAAGATGGCCGCCTGCAGAGGAGCCCATGAGACCCACCAGTCTGTAGCCTTTGTCGCGGAGCATACGCACGGCCTGGCGGGCGTCCGATTCGGGAACATCGGGGTGTCCGTTGGGCATGCGGTAGCGCACAACGGCTGCTGCTATGCCGTTTTCGGCATACCATTTTGCCACATCGTGGCCTTCGTGGTCCATGGCACGCACCACATAGCCTCCGCCGGGGAGAATGGCCACGGCCATGCCGCTGACACCCTCGTCGGGCGTATAGACAGTTATCTCGGCAAGTTGTTCTTCTGGATTTCCGTTGTCATTCGGGTTTCCGTCGGGCCACAATTGCAATGTCTGGGGATTGGCTGCGCCAGCGGCCATGGCGAACGATGCCATAGCGGCAAGAATGATGTTCTTCATGATTGTTTGCGGTATTTATAGAATATTAAGAGAATCAGAGCTGAAAGAGCTGCCGAGCCGACTGCAAGAGGCCACTCGTAGAGTACAGGCTCATTGGTGAGGGGTTCGCCGGCATGCACCGTCTTCCATGCCATGACCACGAACATGGTGTTGTTCAGCACATGAGCGAGAATAGGAGCCCAAAGGCTGCGGGTCCATAAAAGGAGGTAGCCGAAATATGCGCCGAGCAGCATGCGCGGCACGAATCCGTAGAACTGAAAGTGCATGGCGCTGAAAATGAATGCCACAGTCCATATTGCCACATGAACATTAATGCCACCTGTGGTAAGGAGTCGCTGAAAGCAACCGCGGAACAGCAGCTCTTCAGAAAAACCGGCCGCAACACCTACTATGAGTAGGTTGACAATCAGTGCGATAACCGATTGGTCACCCAGAAGAATCCGCATTGTTTCGAAATTAGTATCCTCAAGTTGTCGGGCGCTGTGAGCTATTCCGTCGAAAGCGGACGGCAGCTCAAGATAGTAGTTCCAATAGATGATATTTTCCTGAATTGGTACCGACACTATCAGCATGGCTATAATCAGCGCAAATGTGCGGAGCGACGGCTTACTCTGAAGACACAGCAGTTCGGCGGGTTTTCTTGTCACAATGACGGCTGTTGCCACGGCAGGCACAATGAAGGAAAGCAGGTCCTGCAGAACGGCACCTATGCGCAGTGCCGCGTCCGGTCGGTCGGACAATAATTTTGTAAGGAAAACTACGCCGAGCAGTGTTATGCCGTAGCAGACTATGAATATGAACAGCAGCAAAAGCAGCCGTTGTCCGAGTGATAGAACGAGATCGCTTCGTTTCATGAAATTTTCATATAAAAAGGTTCTACAAGAGCGATATATTCATCGGAGAGAACGCCGTCTGCTTTGCGGACTGTGAGGGTGCTGACAGCTGCATGTCCGTCGGCGGGTGAAAAATCGAAAAGGGTGCGGATGGCCGGTTTTCCGGCGCGGGGCACGACTGTGCACATGCGCCGGAGTTTAAGGCCGGCAAGTTCAGCCTCGAAGACGATGTTGTCGGTGCGGTCGGCAGGCAGTATCACGCCGAGATGTCCATCCGGTTTCAGGTATTTCTTTGAATATGCGAAGAGGGCCGCTGCTGTCAGCGAATTCTCATGGCGTGCAGATGCGCGGCTGCTGTCTTGTGCGGGCATGCCGGTGGTGAAGAACGGTGGATTCGACAGTATAATATCCACTTTGTTATCAGGGATATAATCAGCAAAGTCTCCTTCGACAATATTCAGTCGGGTGGCCCACGGCGATTTTTCAAAATTTGTGCTTGCCGCTGCTGAAGCGGAAGGATCTGATTCCAGACCTGTGATACGAGCCGACGGCATGCGTTGAGCCGCCATGAGCGAAAGCAGTCCCGACCCGGCACCTACGTCGACGACCGTTGCCGCCGATGAATGTGGCGGCAGAAACCATGCTCCGAAGGTAACGCTGTCTGAGCAAATCTTCATGCCGCAGCCATGGTCGTCGACATCGAACTGTCTGAAATGAAATACGCTCATACTGTCACTCCGATGCTTCCGGCACGCCGATGTTGTGTTTGTCAAAAATTCCTTTGGCCCGGCTGATGAACGTCTGTGCCCGCTGTCTCCAGGCGGGGTTGTCAACTTCTTTTGCTTCGACGACACGGAAATTCGATGCCGGCGATGTGCCCGGAATGGTGAATATGAGCTTATAGTCGGCTTCGGTAACGGATATAATGTTGTCATCTCCACGACGTAGTTTCACTCGCGCTATGGCGCCTCCACGGGTATCGGGCGTTTTCATGTTCGACACAAAATTGCCAAGAGAGTAGACTAAAAAGACATTCTTCTCGGGATGGTAGCGGTTGGGCCGCAGTTCCATAGGCTGTATAACATGCGGATGAGCGCCGATAATCATGTCGACCCCGATAGCCTCGAGGAAATCGGCTGTGTTTTTCTGTTGTTTGTTCGGCAACAGCACGTATTCGTCGCCCCAGTGTATGCACACTGCTATAGCTTCGGCGCCTGCCGCGCGCGCCGAATCGACATCGGCCTTAATGCGGTCGCGGTCGATGTAGTCGACTACCACTCCGTCTGTAGGATTGATGCCGTTTGTACCGTAGGTATAGTTTAAAAATGCGATTTTAATATTGTTTACTTCGCGGATAAGGGGAAGTGTTGCTTGACGTGCTGCCATGTCCGGATAGGTGCCGAGATGAATCACCTCCATAGAGTCGAGGTTTGCGACAGTTGCCCGCAGCCCGCGGGCTCCGCGGTCGAGGGTATGATTGTTGGCGGTGAGAAAAATGTCGAACCCGGCGTCCTTCAGGGCTTGTGCGAAAGCCGGGGGAGCGTTGAAGCATGGATAGCCGGAGTAGGGCGGACTACTGACCGGTGTCTCAAGGTTTACTATGGCAAGGTCGGCCATAGCCACACATGAAGGTAGTCCGTCGAAGTATCCGGTGTATTCGTAGCTGTTTTTTCCGTTTCGCGAGGCATCGAGCTGTGCCTGATGCTGCATGGCATCGCCGGCAAACACCAGTTCGGCTTCATCGAAACCGAAAATCAGCGAGAGAATAGAAACGTAGAGCGGCACAATCAGCGCCGCCACCATGCCGTTCATTTGCTGTCGGCTCTTTCAGCGGCCAGCAGTGTGTTCTTCATCAGCATGCAGATGGTCATAGGGCCTACGCCGCCGGGAACCGGAGTGATGAAACTGCATTTGGGAGCTACGGTCTCGAAGTCGACGTCACCGCTTAGGCGGAAGCCGCTTTTGCGTGTGCTGTCGGGCACACGGGTTGTGCCAACGTCGATTACAGCAGCTCCGTCGGCAACCATATCGGCAGTCACGAAGCCCGGACGTCCGAGGGCTGCAACAAGGATGTCGGCCTGACGGGTTATCGAGGGCAGGTCGGGAGTTCCGCTGTGGCAGACTGTCACGGTAGCGTTGGCTCCGGCTCCTTTCTGCATCAGCATTGCTGCCAGCGGTTTGCCTACGATGTTGCTTCGACCGATTATCACAACTCGCTTACCTGAGGTTTCGATGCCGTTGCGGGCAAGCAGTTCCACAATGCCGGCAGGTGTCGCTGAGTGGAAGCAAGGCAGACCGAGCGACTGACGGCCTACATTGACCGGGTGGAAGCCGTCGACATCTTTGTCGGGATTAATGGCTTCGATTACAGCGTTTTCATCGATATGCTCTGGCAACGGCAACTGTACAATGAATCCGTCCACTGTAGGATCGTTGTTGAGGCCTTCGACAGCCGCAAGCAGTTCTTCCTGAAGTAGAGGGGCCTCGGCGGTGCTTTCGAAGCGTATCAGAGATGACTGGAAGCCACATTCTGCGCATGCCTTGATTTTGTGTGCCACATACGTCTCGCTGCCTCCGTCGTGGCCTACGAGAATGGCGGCCAGATGAGGGCGGCGTTTGCCTGCGGCAACTCGCCGTTCTACTGCGGCCGCTATTTCCTGCTTGATTTCTGCAGCGGCCTTTTTTCCGTCGATAAGCTTCATGTGATTCAGTGTTAGTTGGTGGTGAAATTAGATTATCTGCGGCGTTTTGCAGCCTGACGCATGTTGCGCATCATTGCCATGGGGTTTGAACCCATTGTGCTGACCTGATGCATCATTTTGCGGATTTGGTCGAACTGCTTGAGAAGACGGTTTACGTCCTGGATAGTCGAACCCGAACCTTTGGCGATACGCTGCACGCGTGTGCCTCGAAGCACTTCGGGGTGCTCGCGTTCGTAGGGTGTCATCGACATGATAATGGCCTCGATACCCTTGAAGGCGTCGTTGTCAATGTCAACGTCCTTGATGGCTTTTCCCACGCCGGGAATCATGGCCGCAAGGTCCTTGAGGTTACCCATCTTCTTTATCTGGTTGATTTGCTTGAGGAAATCGTTGAAGGTAAACTGGTTTTTGCGCAGCTTTTTGGCGAGTTCCTCGGCCTCTTTTTCGTCGTATTGCTGCTGGGCTTTCTCAACGAGCGAAACAATGTCGCCCATGCCGAGAATACGGTCGGCCATACGGGCCGGGTAAAACACATCGATGCCGTCGAGGCGCTCCCCGGTACCTACGAATTTGATCGGCTTGTCGACTACCGAGCGAATCGAAAGGGCTGCTCCGCCTCGGGTGTCGCCGTCGAGTTTTGTCAGGACTACGCCCCCGAAATCGAGGCGGTCGTTGAAGGTTTTGGCAGTGTTTACGGCGTCCTGACCGGTCATGGCGTCGACCACGAAGAGAATTTCGCCGGGGTTGACGGCATTTTTTATGGCTTCGATTTCGTCCATCATCTGGTCGTCGACAGCCAGACGACCGGCAGTATCGATTATGACGAGATCGTAGCTATGTGCTTTGGCAAATTCGACACCGCGTTTAGCAATTCCCACTGGATCCTTGACGCCGTCTTCGGTGTAAACATCAACGCCGATCGACTCGGCGAGTACCTTGAGCTGATCGATTGCGGCCGGACGGTAAACGTCGCCGGCAATGAGCAGAGGGCGCATGCGCTTCTCTTCCTTTAGCTTTTTGGCGAGTTTGCCGGTGAAAGTAGTCTTACCGGAACCCTGAAGACCCGACATGAGAATTATGGCGGGACGGCCGGAAAGTGTCAGGGGCACGGATTCGCCACCCATAAGAGAGGCGAGTTCGTCATGCACTATTTTCACCATCAGTTCGCTTGGCTTGATGGCGTTTATCACGTTCTGGCCGAGAGCCTTCTGTTTAACGGTGTCGGTAAAAGATTTGGCCACGCGGTAGTTTACGTCGGCATCGAGGAGTGCGCGGCGCACGTCCTTGAGGGTTTCGGCAACGTTTATTTCGGTGATACGGCCCTGGCCTTTAAGGAGTTTGAAGCTTCGTTCAAGACGGTCGCTGAGCTTTTCGAACATAGTGGTTTAGAGGAGATTAGTGGCGGTGTCAGGGAAAATTACTTTGGGTTTGAACGTGGCTGCCTCTTCGGGTGTCATTGTGGCGTAAGCCATTATGATGACGATGTCGCCCGGCTGCACCATGCGTGCGGCAGCGCCGTTGAGGCAGATGGTGCCTTTACCACGCTCGCCGGGTATCGTGTATGTGTCGAGGCGCGCGCCGTTGTTGTTGTTTACAATATATACACGTTCGCCCGGCAGAATGCCGGCGGCATCAAGGAGGTCTTGGTCGATGGTGATACTGCCGATATAGTCGAGGCGTGCCTCGGTGACTGTAACACGGTGAATTTTCGACTTAAGAACTTGGATAAACATCTGGTTCAGTATCTTATGTTGTCAATGAGTCGGACGTCGCCGCAGTAGACGGTGACGCAACCGGCGGCGCCGAGTTCTCCGGCGTCGGACCATTCTTTAATCGGCTGCATTGTTTTTGCATCGACAATGCTGTAGTATTCTGTTTTAAGGCCGGGAACGCTGTCGATGGCATCGACAGTAGCTCTCTCTACCTCGACAGGGTTGAGACCCTGAGCCTTCAGCTGAAGACTATTTTCAAGTATGCGGTGGATTTCAGGCGCTACTTTGCGGTCGGAGGGTGTCAGACGTACGTTTCGCGAACTGAGCGCCAGTCCGTCGGCCTCGCGGACGATAGGGCAGGGTACTATCTCGAGGTCGAAGCCTTCGATTTCGGCCATGCGCCGGATTACGGCAATCTGCTGGAAGTCCTTTTCACCGAAGTAAGCCCTTACAGGCATAGCCCAGCTGAAAAGCTTGCTTACAATCTGGGCCACACCGTTGAAGTGTCCCGGACGCATGGGCCCTTCCATCACTTCGGCTACGGGGCCGAGGTCGAAGACGCGGGTGTCGGGTTCGGGGTATATTTCCTCTACTGAAGGAATGAAAGCATAGTCAACGCCGCAGCTTCGGAGCATGGCTGCGTCGGCCTCTTCAGTACGGGGATAGGTCTGCAGATCGGTGGCATTGTTGAACTGTGTGGGGTTTACGAAAACACTCACGACAACAATGTCGTTTTCGCGTCGAGCTTTGTCGACGAGCGATTTATGACCGGCATGAAGCGCGCCCATGGTAGGCACCAGACCGATGGAACGCCCTGCGGCGCGGTGGTCGGCCGCTACCTGGCAAAGGCGTGAGACATTGCGGATTATTTCCATTTCTTTTTGTTGCGGGTACGATGACCCTGTTATCAGGGTGCAAAATTACAATTTTCCTTACAATCGTACAAATAAATGTTCTTTCAAGGGCTAAAGATGCAATAACGGAGTCGAAAGTGCGTTAAAAAAATATGAATGTTAGAATGATATTTCGCTTTGTGGCGGCAGTGCTCCTTGCTGTGTTCCCTATTTGCGCACATGCGCAGACCGATGCACAACTTTCGCAGTACTATACCGCTCCTACGCTTTTTAATCCGGCAGCCGTTGGGCAGACCGATCTGCTGCGTATCCGTGGCGGGGCACGGCTTCAGTGGGTCGGTATCGACAATGCTCCGCAGAGTTTTCTCGGGGCTGCCGATATGCCGGTGAAGCTCGGAGGCAAGCGTATCGGCGTTGGTATGGTGCTCAATCAGGAGAGCGCCGGTTTGTTCAAATCGCTGAGTATGGGGGCGCAGGCAGGCTACAAGTTTAAAAAATTCGGCGGTGTTTGGACAGTGGCCATTCAGGGCGGTTTCTATGACCAGTCGTTCAAAGGATCGGAAGTATATCTTCCTGACGATGACGATTATCATCAGGGCACAGACGATGCTATTCCCACTACGGATATTCACGGCACGGCTTTCGATCTTGCCGCAGGTCTGTGGTACGAGCATCCTAAATTTTATGCTGGTATTTCGTGTACCCACCTGACATCGCCACAGATTACTCTCAACAGTGAAGACGGAAGCGGCGGTTCTGAGACATCGGGCGAACGCAAATTTCAATATCAGGCAGGACGCACATTATATTTTACTGCCGGATGCAATATCGCGATAAAAAATACGTTATTTGAAATAATGCCTTCCGTATTGGTGAAGAGCGATTTCACCTTTACGGCAGCAGAAGCGACAGCACGGTTGCGCTACCGTAAGTTTCTGACGGCAGGTGTAGGTTACCGGTGGAACGACGCTGTGATACTTACACTTGGAGCCGAATTCAAGAATTTCAATATCGGCTATAGCTACGACTATGCTACAAGCGCTATCCACAGCGCTTCCTCTGGCAGCCACGAAATCTTTGTGGGCTACAGCATGAAACTCGATCTGTCGGATAAAAACCGGCACCGCCACAAGAGTGTGCGGCTAATGTAAACAGAAGAATACTTGCATAACATATGAAGAACGCAATTGGCATAATAATAACGATCAGCGCAGCTGCATCACTGGCTTCATGCGCCACAGGCGGACGTTCGTCGGCCGGCGGCGAGGTGACGGGTGTCGGCGGCACTTCGTGGGTCGAGCCCACTCCCTACGGAATGGTGCTTGTCGACCGCGGTTCGATGAAGGTCGGGCCGTCCAAGGCTGATTCGCTGTGGAATCTCGAAGCTTCGGCCCGTGGTATTTCGGTCGACGGTTTCTGGATGGACGAAACGGAAATCACAAATTCCAAATACAAGCAGTTTGTATTCTGGGTCCGCGACTCCATTATCCGCGAACGTCTTGCCGATCCTGCCTACGGAGGTAATGAGGACTTTAAAATCGAGGAAGACCGCGAGGGTAATCCTGTGACACCTCATCTGAACTGGAACAAGCCGATCCCATGGCGCAATCCCAATGAGGACGAGCAGCGTGCTATCGAGAGTGTTTACCGTACTAATCCTATTACGGGTGTGCGTGAACTTGATGACAAACAGCTCAATTACCGCTATGAAGTCTACAATCAGACCGAGGCTGTAAAGCGTCGTAACCGTCTGGATCCACGCCGTCGCGAGTACAACACCGACCGGCCGGTGCCGACCGACCGTCCAATGATATCGAAAGATACGGCATTTATCAATGAAGACGGAGAGATCGTACGCCGCACAATTTCGCGCGAGCTTACCGGTGACTATGATTTTCTGAATACATATATCGTTAATGTGTATCCGGACACCACTGCATGGGTCAACGACTTCGAGAATGCCTACAACGAACCGTATGTGCGAATGTACTTCGCACACGGTGGTTACTCCGACTATCCCGTCGTAGGTGTCAGCTGGGAGCAGGCTAACGCTTTCGCCAACTGGCGCACCGACTATCTCCGCCGCTCCCTTGGCAAGGACGGTATCTATGTGGAGCCTTACCGCCTGCCCACCGAGGCTGAATGGGAATATGCCGCACGAGCCGGAGTAGACGAAAATATGTACCCCTGGGACGGCGACCTCACCATGAGCGAAGACAAAGGCTGCTTTTACGCCAACTTTAAGCCTCAGGAAGGAAATTATGTGAAGGATGGTCACGTCATCACATCGCGCGTGGGCACATATGCGCCTAACGATTTCGGCCTCTATGATATGGCCGGCAATGTGAGCGAGTGGACGTCGACGGCTTTTACCGAGAGTGTGGGGCGCCTTACAAATGACCTCAACCCCGAGTACCGCTATGATGCGGCCATTGAGGACCCCTACAAAATGAAGCGCAAGATAATCCGCGGCGGTTCGTGGAAAGATGTGGCGCACAACGTACGTTCAGACCTCCGCATGTGGGAATATCAGAACGAGCAACGCTCCTACATCGGTTTCCGCTGTGTCCGTACGCAGATAGGATTCGCCAAAGGGCAGAAACAGAACAAAAAATAGAATAAATCCAAGGATATGACCCGTATACAGACATATAAAAGAGGCTTGAGCGCCTTTATAAGCAGCGAGAAAGGCCAGCGCTTCTTCAACTTCGCCTACTCCATAGGCGCCGCCATCGTAATCTGGGGCGCTCTTTTCAAAATTCTGCATCTTCCCGGCGGTAACCTTCTGCTGTCGCTTGGCATGGGTACAGAAGTGCTCATGTTCGTGCTCACTGCTTTCGATCGTCCGCCGCGCGAGTATAAGTGGGAAGAGGTTTTTCCGGCACTCAAAGGTGAGGAAGGCGCTGAAGTACGCGGTGGTATCGGCGGTGTTGCAGCCGGCAGTTCTGCTTCGGTTAATCCTGTCGCCGGTGTTTCCGATGCGCTGACTATCGACAGCACACAGGTAGAATCGCTTTCCGACAGCATTGCCAAAATGGCGGCGGCGGCCGAGCAGCTCGGCAAGATGGCCGATCTCGCCGCGGCCACACAGACATATCTGAGTCAGATGGAGGCTATTGCCGCTGATATGCAGCAGCTCCACGCTACCACTGAGGCTCTTAACCGGGTTTCGGGTGCGTTGCTCGAATCTTACAGCGCCATTACCGAGAATTCCGACAATATCGGCACCAGCACCCGCGGTTATGTGGACCAGATGCAGGCTCTTTACCGCAATATCGGAGGTCTCAATGCCATCTACGAGCTTCAGTTGCGCAGTGTTTCGTCGCAAATAGAATCGATTGACCGTGTGAACCGTGGCGTAAAAGACATTCGCGACATGTACGAGAAGAGTTCGGCCCAGAGCGCACGTTACTGCGAGGAAACCGAGAAGCTGGCGCGCCACATGCAGCAGCTCAATACTATTTACGAAAAAATGATAGCCGCAATGACTGTCAACATGTTCCGGCCGTCGGCAGGAATCGACGGAATTCCCGTCACTCCCGAGCATGGTGTGCATGTGAACGGCGAACCGGTGAAATAATACAGCGAGATGGGAGCAAACAATACAAGGCTGTCGCCACGTCAGAAGATGATAAACCTCATGTATATCGTCCTGACGGCCATGCTCGCGCTCAATGTATCGAGCGATGTTCTCGATGGCTTCACTCAGGTTCACGAAGGCCTTAGCCGCTCTAACGCCAATGTCGGGCAGCGCAATGCCGGCATTTACGGTGATTTGGAAAGCCTCGCCGAGCAGAATCCCGACAAGGTGAACGCGTGGCTGGCACGTGCCGGCGAGGTGCGCCGTCACACTGCGGCTCTCTACAGCTATGTCGACACGCTGAAACATGAAATCGTCCGCGAGGCCGACGGTGACGACGGTGATCCCGAGAATATCCGAAACCGCGATGATCTCGAATCTGCGTCGGTGGTGATGCTCGCGCCCGGCAATCCGCGAGGTACAGTGCTCCATTCGCGAATCGACGACTACCGTGATTTTGTAGAGTCGTTCATCACCGATTCCGTAAAACGGGCAACTATTTCCGAGGCGCTTGCAACTGACGGCGTCATGCGTCGCGGCACCCTTGCGTCGCAGTCGTGGGAAGAGGCGAAATTCGACCAGCAGCCCGTGGTCGCTGCCGTGACTATTCTTTCCAAACTGCAGAACGACATTCTTTACGCCGAAGGCGAGGTGCTGTCGTCGCTGCTTTCGCAGGTCGATGCCGGCGATGTTCGCGTGAACGAGCTCAATGCCTATGTTATGCCCCAGTCGCGTCTGGTGATGCGCGGTGGCAAATATACGGCGAACATCGTGCTCGCTGCTGTCGATACCACTCAGCGCCCCGACATCTATATAGAAGGCCGCAAACTCGACAATGCTCAGGGTCTCTATGAGGTGAATGCATCGTCGACAGGTACGTTCGACTACAAAGGCTGGCTTGAGGTTCACCGAGCCGACGGCACCAGCACTCGTCACGAATTTGAATCGTCTTATACGGTGATGGAGCCTATGGCAACGGTGTCGGCCACTCTGATGAATGTACTGTATGCAGGCATCGACAATCCCGTGAGTATTTCGGTGCCGGGCGTGAGCATGGACGGTATATCGGCTTCAATGACTAACGGCACTCTTACCCGTCGTGGCGATAGCTGGGTGGCACGTCCTGCCGCAGTGGGCACTGATGCTGTCATCAGCGTCAATGCAAGAATGGACGGTAGTCCGGTCGATGTGGGTACCACCCGTTTCCGTGTGCGAAAGCTTCCTGATCCTACACCGTTCATAGCTTTTAAAGACGCACAGGGCAATACCGACTATTACCGCGGTGGCAAACCCTTCGCCAAGGCTCTGCTTATGGCCGCTCCCGGTCTGGAGGCTGCCATCGACGACGGTCTGCTCGATACTCCTTTTACTGTTGAGAGTTTCGAAACTGTATTCTTCGATTCTTCAGGTAACGCTATGCCCGAGGTCAGCGCCGGAGCTTCGTTCTCGCAGCGTCAGAAGCAGCAGATACAGCGTCTGAACCGCGGAAAACGTTTTTTCATATCCAGAATACGGGCAAAAGGTCCCGACGGCATCACCCGTGACCTCTCTCCGATGGAAGTAATTATCAACTAATAAAGTCGATCTCATGAAAAAACATATTTTTTTACTGGCATTTATTCTTCTATCTATTATATGTTCTGCAGCGTACGATTTTACACCTCTATATTACAAAGGTGTAAACGGTAAAGAGTACAGACTTCAGCGGTGGTATATTGCAATTTTGGGCTTGTCTGAGAATATCGAATTTGTTGATTCAAGAGATACTGATTTCCAATGGGACAACGGCTATTCGGTACAAAATATGTACCTATATGAAAAAGAGGATGGCAAATTTATATATTTTCAACGCTATTCCTGTAGGGTATTGCCTACAGCTCCTAATACTGCTAAATACACTCCTCAAAATATTTGGGCAAAGGTTGACAAAGAATGGTCGACCTACATTGATTCCAATGGAAATTCGCATAAATTATATAAGAAATAGCGAAAGTGACAATCGTCAAAATACGTGATATGAAATCAATAAGAATATATGCTGCCGTTGTTATGTTGTTCGGAACGGCAATTTCGCTTTTTGCGCAGGAGCAGAGTGGAGTAGTGCGTCGTCGCACAGCCGACCGAAACGCCGCCAAACAGCAGGACGGAACCGTAGTGACGGAAAGAATGCAGAATTTCTACTCCGCCGACCCGAATTCGGTGAGCGACGCCGACCGCCAGTGGATGCGCGTCATTTACCGTTCAATCGACCTGGACAAGGACAAAAATGCAGCTCTCTATTTCCCCGAGGAGCCGGTGGCCGGACAGGAAAATCTGTTCCGAATCATCATGCGTCTGCTGGCGTCGAATACAATTCCGGCATACGAGTATCTTGACGGTCGCGAAATTTTTACTGATGACTACCGTGTGAAGGTACGCGATGTCCTCGAACGCTTCTACATTCCTTTTACCGATGCCAAGGGGTCGACTGAGAAAAATCCTCGTTTTACCATAGATGAAAACGATGTGCCGACAAATGAAGTGCTGTCGTACTACGTGGTCGAGCGTTGGGAATACGACACCCGCAACAACCGTCTGCGGCCTACTGTCGAGGCTATATGCCCTGTACTGCACCGCTCGGGAGACTTCGGCGGCGAAGCTCTGAAATATCCCATGTTCTGGGTCAAATTCACTGATTTGCGGCCCTATCTGGCGGCCCAGACCATATTTGTGGATGATGACAATAATCTTCCCACTTGCACCTACGACGATTTCTTCACTCTCACGATGTACGACGGAGATATTTATAAGACCCGCAATCTGAAGAATCGTTCGATGGCTCAGCTTTATTCCGACCCGGACAGTCTTAAAAAAGCTCAGGACAGCATTCAGACCCGTCTTGACGAGTTCGAGAAAAAGCTTTGGGTACCTTCGCGAGAGGAAGTGATAGCAGCCCGTGAGGCCCGCGAGGCTCTCGAGGCCGGTCAGAATCCGGACTCGTTGCAGACTGTTGCCCCGACCCGCAAGACCTCCAACACCCGCGCTGCCAAGCGTTCGACGAAACGCTCGTCGAAAGCGACAAAAGTTAAAGAACAGAAACCGAAACAGTCGTCGGGCTCCTCGGGAGCAACTCGCTCGGTACGCCGGCGCAGATAACTGTCAGAACTTATTGCAAGGATTAATGGTTGGATAACTGTTAGTCCTTTTTCTTATGCTCGTAATTCAGGTAAATAAAGATGAACAAATCGTTGGTTTCACTTGCTTTCGGTACATTCGCTCTCGGAATTGCCGAATTTGGCATGATGGGTATCCTGTCGGAAGTCGCAGCCGATATGAATATCAGTATAGTTGAGGCCGGTCATCTCATTTCGGCCTATTCCTCAGGCGTTGCTATCGGTGCTCCGTTTCTTATAATACTGCGCAAGACGCCTCTTCGGCGGCTCATGCTTCTTCTTGCCGCTTTCATAGCCATAGGGAATGCCATGGTAGCGCTTTCTCCCAATTATGTCTGCCTGCTTGGATCACGCTTCATATCGGGACTTCCGCACGGTGCATTTTTTGGTGGGGGTGCTATAGTGTGCACTCGTCTTGCCGGAGAGGGGAGAGGAGCCTCTGCTGTGGCTGTTCTTATCGGAGGTATGACAGTTGCTAATCTTGTGGGTGTGCCTGGTTGTACATTTCTGTGTAATCTCGTGTCGTGGCGATTGCCATTCGCGGTGGTTTCGCTTTTCGGTATGGCGTCGTTTGTTGCTATTCGTTGTTGGGTGCCGGTGTTGGCTCCGCTGCCCGATACGGGTGTGAAAGGACAGTTCCGTTTTCTTGGCCATCTTCCGGCATGGCTGATTTACTCCGGTGTTTTTTTCGGGCAGGCAAGCGTTTACTGCTGGCTCAGCTACATATCGCCGATCATGACAGAAATAGCGGGATTTTCGCTCGACTCGATGTCGCTTGTCATGGTTGTCGTCGGTGCCGGAATGGTGTTCGGCAACATTGTTGCCGGTCGTCTTGCCGACCGGCATTCACCTTCGTTGGTGACGGGTATTTTCGCAGCCCTTGTTATGCTGGTGATGCCGTTGGAATATTTCTATGCGGCATATAAACTGCCTTCGATAGTGGTGGCTTTTGTAGCGCCCGCGCTGTTGTTCGGCATCGGTGGTCCGCTACAGTATATAATAGTGAAATTCGCAAAAGGCGGCGAAATGCTCGGTGGCGCCGGTATACAGATAGCCTTCAACGTGTCTAACGCCATGGCCGCCTCCCTTGGAGGTATGGCTATCCACCACGGCCTCGGGCTGGCGTCTCCGGCCATTGTAGGAGTGCCGTTCGCAGTCATTGGCGCTGTTTCCCTTTTTATTCTTTATCGAAAGTACCACGCTGTCGGAGCATGAGTGTAGTTCCTACTCTATGTTTAATGATATTTTTTTTGCAGAATACTGGGAGGAATAGTGTTTTTTGTGGAGCTTGCTGCCGAAAATAAATACTGCCGAAAAAAAATATCAATATATAAAGGGAGGTGAGATGCTTTTTGCGGAATTAATGCTCAAATATCTGTTGTAGCGGTTATTAGTGGCTGTAAAAAATAGCTTGTAGATTATGTGTTAGCGTAGGATGTGATGGCCGTTGTATTATTTCGGAAGATTAATTGCGCAAATTTCAAATTTAATTCGTAAATTTGCTGCCGAAAATCTCCTTTAATCAAGGGTTTCAAAACAATTGACCAAGGTGGTATCACCCACTTTTCGGAAGTTTGATAGAACCGATTATTATATCTTGCTAAAAATCAAGAGAATGAGGTTCTGTTGAGCTTAATGAGAATATTTTCTCTTCCCAAACTAATGGCTACTGAACAAAGAGATAACGCACCGCGCTGGTACGTTCTCAATCATATCGCTCCGGCCTTTCTGAAGAATGCCGAAAAGGTGGTCGACAGGTTCAATTCGGTTCAAAACTGCAATCTCGATATTTTTAATCCTACTTACGTGGTCCGCGAAGAGCGGAACGGTGAAGTGTGCATGCGCACTGTCAACCTCACGTTCCATTATGTATTCGTGCGCGGCACATTCGCCCAGATAAAACTCCTGTGCAGTCAGGACAATGGATTCTCATTCCTTCTCGACCGTGGCTCCGAATCGAAATATGCTGTGATATCCGACCGTGATATGGCCGGTTTCAAAACCATCGCCCGGGCCTACGGAAACTTTCTGCCCTACTTCTCACTCGACGATATCGACCTTGAGGACGGAGACCTCGTCGAGGTAGTGAACGGTGATTTTCCCGGTCTTGTCGGAATCTACATGCCCAAAGCCAAGTCTAAATCGGGCAATATTGTTCTCAACGTATTCAACAATGTCGGCACAATAGCCTTCGATGTCAAGGCCGACGATATCCGCATTCTCGAATTTTCCACTAAAAGCACACGCGTCAACGACCAGATCGACGCTTTCGTTCCTCATCTGTTGAGCGCCTTAAGGCTCTATCATGCCGATGAACCGATGCCGGCGTCCCTCATCGCCAAACTGACAGTTTTCGCCCGTCGCATGGAAGTGGCACGCCTCGGCAACCGCAAGCTCAATGCCAAACTGCAGGCTCTACTCTTTGCCGCCAACCATATCCTCGGCAACATTGAAGCTGCCTCAGCCGCCCGCGCCAGATACGACCAGCTCGCTACTTCTGTTACCAACGAGTGGACCAAAGCTCTCATCGCCCTCATTTACGCTATCGCTGACGGCACCCCCGAAAATCTCTCCTCTGTCACCCTCACTCCGACCTCAAAATCGCAGACCGCCGTCGCCGAAGAATACCGCCACTACCTCGCCCTACTCGCCCCCAGGTGCGCCACCTCCTGCTGACACCAATCAATCCGAAAATGAAAGA
>CABQCA010000028.1 GCA_902462525.1 uncultured Porphyromonadaceae bacterium
GGGTGTTCGGAAAAGCATATAACGAAAAGAAAGGAGGCGCCCGATGACGTGCCTCTGCCGTGCCTTGCTCCGGCTTGCGGGCGTTGTGCTTGCAGGGCTGTTTCTTGGCGGCTGCCACGGACGCGAGCTGTGCTACGACCACTCGCACAAGGTGCCGGTAAGCATAGAGTTCGACTGGACGGACGCCCCCGGAGCTCAGCCCGCCACGATGGTGGTGTGGTTTTTTCCCGTCGACAGTTCGAAGGGCCTGCGTTTCGAACTTACAGGCGACGGTGCAGCCTCGCGCACATCGTTCGATGCCGTTGTCAGGGTGCCGGAAGGAAAGTATGCTATGGTTTGCCACAACGGCAGCACGGAGTGCAATGTGGAGCGGGGCTCGAACATCGGCGACTACACCGTCACCACCTACGATGTGGAAGTGCTCTCGGCAATGAACCGCAACGAGAGTGCCCCTCTGCCCGAAGAACTGCTTGTGCGGTCGCCGGCAAGCACTCTCTACGCCCATACTCTCAGCGAACCTCTGACCGTGGTAAACGACGGCCGGACGCAGCACAGGGTGGTGTTCCGCCCCGCCGAGGTGTCGGTGCTCTGCGATGTCAGCGTGACAAATGTCACAAACCTTACGTCCGACATAACTGTCAGCGCCGTGATTACCGGAGCCGCCGAAGGCTGGCATGCAGGCACGTCGGCGCCGACAGCCGCAAGCGTCGCCGTTCCCTTTGCCCTGACACCGGCCGGACCCGACTCGCTGCACGGCACGGTGGAGCTTTTCGGACTCAACGGTTCGCATAAGCTCAGGCTCTACACCTCGAACAAATACTACTTCGACTTCGATGTCACCGACCAGATTGAAGAGGGTGCCGGACAGCACCGCATACACATCGTGGTGTCCGGCGTAAAACTGCCCGACAGGCCTTCGTCGGGAATGTCGACCGGCGTAAGCGACTGGGGCGAGGTGATAGAAGAGACTGTCACGATGTAAGCGTTGAAGAAGACAACTAATATAATCTATTCATAATCGTTAATACCAAAAAAAATGAAAAAAAGACTCATCCCCTTTGCAGTGATGGCCCTTGCAATGGCATCCTGCTCCAGCGACGATGTGGTTGATGTGAACCCCGATCCGTCGGGCGACGCATTGTCTTTCAGCATTGCCGTTGGTCATTCGCGTGCTACAGAAACTAAACTCGACAACCTCGGCGACTTCAATGTCGTGGCAAAAGGTGTGCACCCCCACGGAGGTATCTACACCAACTTTCTGATCGGCGAAGTCGGCACCGATGGCAACGTTTCGGGTGAAACAGCCTCCCGCGAAGGCACCTCCGGCAACACTTGGTCGCTTGACAGAAATGTCTACTGGCCTACATCGGTCGACAAAGCCCTTTTCTGGGCATGGACCTGCTCGCAGACTAAAAACGGAACTACAAGCTCTGTGCTCCCTTCGGGCTCTTTCAGCTTCGATAATGAAAATAAAATGCTAAAAGTGACGGATTTTATCCCAAGGAAGGCCGAGTTGAAATCCGGTGACGATGCAGGCTATTGGAACGACGGCGCGAATCAGGTCGACTTCGTCACGGCCTTTACTGAGGCCACAAGAAGTTCGAGTGTCTCTCTCCAGTTCAATCATGTACTGTCGCAGATCAGTATCAAAGCAAAATCGGACAATAAAAAAGAAACGGACCACCGCCTCGTCCGCATCAAAGGCGCATGGCTCGTCAATACCGCCGACAAAGCTACCCTCAAGTCAACGTATGAATGGAGCGCAACCGCAGATGAAACAACAGGGAAGCAAGCCTCGCATACCTTAACTTGGGAAAACGCAAGCAAGACCGGGGACTACACTGCCTACGGTTCTTTCTATAAAACACCGAAAGTGCTGCAATATGGATCCGCCGGTGAAATAGATCTTTTCGGCGAAAACGGCGAATCGCTTATGCTTATACCTCAGACAATTGAAGCCTGGAAGAACACCGGCACAGATAAGGACCTTGAAAACAACGCCAATAACGCATATATCCTTCTTCTCTGCCGTGTCGAACTCAAGCACCCCGGCACAAATCATACGGGAAGCGACGCTGATGATGATGATATCAAGTCCTATGATGGCAACCACTACCATCAGATGTTCCCCGTGAATACAACCAAAAAATTTGTCGAGGATGAGTACGGCTTTGTGTGCGTACCAGTAGGGGCGACTTTCGACAGCGGCAAAAAGTACACCTTTACTCTCGACATATGCGGTGAGCACTCCGGCGCCGGCTACTATCCTCCCTGCGATGACTTTACCGCCCTTATTCCTGACGTTAAGGCGTTTACATCTACATGGAACACAAACTGCACCTTGTCGATCGTAAATCGTCCCGGTGGAAAGAATAAAGGCGATCTTGTTCTCGACGAGCCTATCAAATTCGAAGTGACCGTTTCCCCTTGGGATAATAATACCGGCTGGACCGACGGTAACGTAAAACTTGACTGAAAATAATGAGAGGGTGCTGTCCGGCCGGTGCCGGCGCACCCTCTTTTAACGTTTATAATACACACTGTTTAAATGAATTGCAGATATATGGGAAAATGGCTGCCTGTTGCCGGACCGCTCTGCCTGCTGGCTGTGCTGACAGCCTGCGAGGACGATTTCGGTGAAAAAGAATCGCAGTCGGGTGTACTGACTGTCAGGGTGACTGTTCCCGAAGGCTGGACCTCCGGGATGCCTGCCGACGACAGCCGTCCGGATTCGCGGTGTGTGTCGGTCGACGCCGCCGACACCGAAAGCGGCACTCCCTTATATGTGCATACCATAGAGTCGGACAACGCCGTGTCATCCCCCGTATCGAGGGGTTCGCTCGAATCGAGTATCAGCAATTTCTCGATGAGCGCCATCTGCTATACGGGAACCTACAACGAGACGTGGACTCCTGACTTTGCCTACGACCTTGCCTTTACGGTAAACGGCTCCACCGCCTCCGGCTCCGAGAAGCTGCTATGGCCCGCCGGAGGAAAAGTGCGTTTTTTTGCTTTCGCCGCAGGCGGCACCGGCAGCAGACCGTTCACGCTGTCGGGAGCGTCCGAAAAAGGCACACCGAAAATAACTTATACGGTTCCCGGGGATTTCGACAGTCAGCACGACCTTATGGCGGCGTGCACCGATGCTACCTCCTCGCCGGTAGAACTGAATTTCCGCCATATACTTACTGCCGTACAGATAGTGACGGCCAAAGACATGATTCCCGGCACCATCACCGGCGTGACACTCTCGGGCGTAGCTGCCGCGGGCACTTACACTCCCGATCCTGCCGGAGGTGTGTGGGAGCCGGGTGATACGGCCTCATTTACGGTGACTCGCGATGTCACTGTCGCGTCGGGCTACACACAGCCCGAAGGTTCGCCTGACCTTGCGGGGGACGGCACGAAGCCGGTAGAAGTGACCGGCGACACCACAAAAATCGCCATGCTTATGATTCCGCAGACGCTGGGGGAGAAAGCGGAACTCAAAATAACATTCAGAGAAGCCATGAGCGGAAAAGAGTTCCTTCTCACCGCCGGGCTCAATGGAAAAGAATGGCCTGCCGGCAAGAAGGTGATATACTCCATCTCGCCCTCGAGTATGCACATAACTCCCTGTGTGGAGTTCAGCAAAAAACAGGATGATATTTTGCCTTATTCGGGCGTGTGGTACGATGTTGTGGTAAAGTCCTATGCCAAAGTCACCAAGACCGGGGGCAGCACTTACTATATGAAACTTCCGCCACCCGACATCGATTATTCGTTCACCGATGGTACCAAGGGAACTTCAGTGCCCCTCACCTCCGGCGGCGAAGCTTTTGTCTATGCCGGGAGTTCCGACATTTATACCGACCTGAAAGACGTACATCCCGACACATGTATGTATGTGCTGAGCGCCCAGAGTGATTTCGGGATGTTGCGGAGTGCATTTACCACTGCCGGTGCCGATATTGATAAATTTAACGTTTCTGCGGACGGCGGCCCGCTAAGTCTGCTGCGCTCTAAAAGCAACAACGAATCGGCCAACTGCTACATGCTTGATGAGCCGGGATACTATAAGTTTCCGGTAGTGTACGGCAACGCCTACAGGGGAGGAACCACCCCTAACAGCGCCGCCTATACGATAGAAGATGCCACAACAAAAAACGCTATGCTTTACTATCCGGATTATAAGGGAAATCCAATCAGCGGCTATGCCATAGCGGGCATTAGCCCGGCAACGTGCGATGCTGTGCTGGCATGGCAGGATTCGCCGGATCTGGTCGATGATGTAAGGCTTGTCAGCGATGCCACTGACGCCGGCCTGAATTGGGTGGTGTTCCGCGTGCGCAGACATTCCATCAATCAGGGAAATGCCCTTATCGTGGTAAGAGATGCAAGCAAAGAGATTGTCTGGAGCTGGCATATATGGGTGTCGCAGCACACAAAAGACTGGGTCGATGGTACGGACTGCCGGGATGTGGAATCAATCAGCGGGAAATCAGGAAGTTTTAAGTTAACAGGAAAATTTTACGGCCTGACATCAGTCAATCTCGGCTATTGCGACCCGCATCCAGGCAATACGGAGCGCAAGTTCACGTTCCGGTTCAAAGTCAGGGTCAATGATAATACAACGGCTGAAGTGACGGATTACATATGCACCGATGGTTCTTCTGCCGACGCACAGAGCGCTTTCACACAGGCGGAATTCAAGGGTTCGCTGGGCGGCGACAATCCCTACTGGCAGTGGGGCCGCAGTGCTCCCACGCCGGGCGGAATATACAATGATTACACACCGAAGTATGGTTTCAAGACCGATTCCAAAGACTACTCGGAATTAAATATGGAGAACAAGCCGTTGTTCAACGTATATGACGACGGAACCCGTTGCTACGCCCTCACCCGAAATACGCCCGGCACAAGTGATACTGAACACGGCGAAGAATATGATCTTGCAACAGTTCCCTGGGCAATAAGCCATCCTCATGTTTTCGTGATGAGTAAATATACACTCACCGACAAATACTACAGAGAGCACTGGCATACGCTGGAATCAGTGGCGTATGCGCCTTCAGGCAATATGTTTCAGATGTGGAACACGCAAGCGACTTCTGCAGCCAATGGTGAGCCTAATAAAGAAGGTGCCGTGTCCAAATCGGTTTACGACCCTTGCCCTGCCGGCTATCTCGTGCCTCCGGCCGCCGCTTTTTCCGCTTTTGCATATTCCGGCGATTACAAACAGCAGAAGTTATACACTGCAAGCACAGGGCCGTCCGAATATACGCCGATAGTAACAGCGTTATCGCCGGATGACGGTTATTCATGGATGGTGACTGCCGGGGGCAATCAATTCAAATTTCACGCAACGGGAGTGAGAGACAAAAGTCCCAGAGATAAAGAGTTCAAGGATATAAAATTGTACACACCGTCTTCTTCCCGGGCGGTTTATGAGGCCGATGAATACGGTTTCTGGAAACAGACATTCCCGGCTTTCAGAGTACTCACTTACCTGACGACTTCTACAATAACCCCGCATAGTACTCAGGGTGGCGGCCTGCAGGTGGCGATGTTTTATATCGACAACCGCCACTCCGGGCCCAGCAACAATAGAGCGACAGATACAAGTCTGAGCTGTATGACTTCTTTTTCGGCCCACCCAAGCATTGGCTGTGCCCATCTGTCGTCCAACTCTTATGGTTTTGCCGTTCGGCCGATGCGCGAGAAAGAAAGCTACTGAAGCCGGCGCTCCGCGTGCCAACATTGTTTTGCAACTTACGGGGCTATTTTGTACTTTTGTAGTCTGAAAATTACAACACAGACTATGAGCGAAAAAAAAGAAATAATACTGAGCGGCATACGCTCGACCGGTAATCTCCACCTTGGCAACTACTACGGCGCGCTGCGCAAATTTGTGGAACTGCAGGACAAGTACGACTGCAATTTCTTCATCGCCGATCTCCACGCCCTCACCACCAATCCGGACCCCGACCAGCTTCACGCCAACGTGAAGAGTATCCTTGCCGAGTATCTTGCCGCCGGCATCGACCCCGATAAGGCCACAATTTTTGTGCAGAGCGACGTTCCGGAGGTGTCGGAGATGTATCTGCTGATGAACATGCATGTGGGTATCGGCGAGCTCATGCGCACAACTTCGTTCAAGGACAAGGCCCGCAAGGCTCTGGGCATCCATGCCCCTGCCGAAGGCGAAAGCGACGACGACGAGAACTTCGAGCGTCAGATATGCGGCGTCGACACAGGCAAGCGTGTGAATGCCGGCCTGCTTACCTATCCGACCCTGATGGCATGCGACATTCTCATTCAGAAGGCCACCAAGGTTCCCGTGGGCAAGGACCAGCTGCAGCACCTCGAACTCACACGCCGCTTCGCACGCCGTTTCAACAGTTTCTACGGCGTCGACTTCTTCCCCGAACCCACCGACTTCGACCTCTGCGGCGGCGCTCCCATCAAGGTGCCCGGCCTCGACGGTTCGGGCAAGATGGGCAAGAGCGAAGGCAACTGCATATACCTTGTCGACGAGCCCAAGGCACTGTGCAAGAAGGTGATGCGCGCCGTAACCGACGAAGGTCCCCAGGTACCGGACTCGCCCATGAGCGAACCGGTGGCAAACCTCTTCTCTCTGCTCGAACTCACATCGTCGCCCGAAGTTGTGTCACAGTTCCGCCAGGCCTATGCCGACTGCTCCATCCGCTACGGCGACCTCAAGAAGCAGCTCGCCGAGGATATTCTCGCCGTGACGACGCCTATACGCGAACGTGTGGCCGACATTATAGCCGACGACGCCTACATAGGCCGCGTCGTACGCCAGGGCGCTGAGAAAGCCCGTGCCCGTGCTTCGGAGACTCTCGCCGAGATGCGCTCCATCATGGGTATCCGCAAGTTTTATTAAGGTATAACCCGCGGAAATGGCGGCCAAGGAATCGCTCCGACTGGAGCAGCAGCAGCGGCTTCAGCAGCGGCTCAACATCCACAACGTGGTGCTGGGGCGAATGCTGGAGATGTCTGCGCCTGAATTCGACGAAGAGGTGCAGCGTCAGCTCGACGACAATCCGGCTCTCGAGATGGTCGACGACACTCCGGCTCCGCAGGCCGAGGACGACTTCCGTGAGACCGCCGAACAGCTGCAGCTTGCCGACTATACGGCCGATGATATACCATCTTACCGTCTCGAAGCCCGCAACAGCAGCGCCGACGACGCCGTTGTCGATGCCACGGCTATCGCCGCCGACGAGTCGGAATCGGCCTACGAGATTCTGATGAAGCACCTCGCTTCGGAAAGCGACCTCACGCCTGCCGAACTGCGTGCGGCGGCATACGTAGTGGGGAATCTCGACTCCAACGGCTACCTTACCCGGCCGTTGGACGATATCGCCGACGATATCGCCGTAACCGAGGGTTTCGATGTGCCCCGCGGGAGCATGCGCCGTATTTTTGACGCCGTGCGCGCTCTCGACCCTGCCGGAATAGGTGCCACCGACCTCCGCGACTGCCTGCTGCTGCAGCTCGGCCGCATGGCGCCGTCGGCCGATGTGGAGCTGGCCCGGCGCATAGTGGCCGACTGCTTCGACCTTTTCTCAAAAAAACACTACGACCGCCTGGCGGCGGCTATCGGCACCGAACCCCGCGACATGGAGCGGGCTCTCGACATAATTCTGAGCCTCAACCCCAGGCCCGGCGCAATGCTCGAAGAGGACTCCTCCGCCATGCGCGCACGCCACATAACGCCCGATTTTATCCTCGATTATGACGATTCCGACGATACCTTCACGGTGCATCTCGCCGGCCGCCGTGCCCACCTTGCGATAGAGGACAGTTTTACCGTCGATCCCGGCGCCGCGCCATCCGACGCTCTCGCCACGGCCCGGGCATTCGTCCGCAGCAAGCGCGACGAGGCTGCGGCGTTTATCCGTCTGGCCGAGCTTCGCGCCGACACTCTCACCGTCATTGCCGAGGCAATTGTGCGTCTTCAGCACGATTTTCTTGCCACCGGCGACCGCACCCGCATACGTCCGATGATTCTCAGGGATGTCTCGGCGGTTACGGGTCTCGACCTGTCGGTGATTTCGCGCGCCGTGGCCGGCAAATACATCCTGACGCCGCATGGTGTGTACCCGCTCAAATTCTTTTTCAACGAGCACCCCAAGGACGAGTCGGGAGCATCGTCACATCAGATAAGCGAGGCTATCCGCCGGCTCATAGAAGGAGAAAACAAGAAAAATCCACTCAGCGACCAGGCCTTGCAGGAAGCTCTTGCAGCCGAAGGTTTCGACATTGCCCGCCGCACTGTGGCAAAATACCGCGAACGCCTCGGATATCCCGTCGGACGTCTGCGTAAAACCTATCGAACAGATGAACAATAGCAAACGTACGCCGGCCTCTGTGGCCGCACATGTTCTGAGCGACCTCTTTTCGCCTATGCTGGTGCCGGCCTACGGCATGATAGCCGCACTGACTCTTACTCCCATGAATCTTCTGCCGACATCACCCAAGGTGTGGGCCTGTGCGGGAGTTTTCTTTATCACGGCTGTTATTCCTATTCTTTTTATACTCACCCTGATACGTCTCGGAAAAGTAAGCGACACGGCAATCACGGACAAAAATGAGCGTACGCTGCCTTTTGTTGTCACAATATTGTGCTACGTTGGCGCGGCCTTCTACGTGCGCTATCTGCGCGCGCCTTTCTGGATAGTGAATTTCTTCACCGGCGCGGCACTGGTGTCGGCATTCTCGCTGCTGATAAACCACTGGTGGAAAATCAGTGCCCACGCGGGAGCTCTCGGCGGTCTGGCCGGCATCTTCTTCTGGATGGTGCAGCACAGTCTCATAGTGTATGCGCCGCTGTTCTGGCTCTGTGCGGTGATTATGGTTCTGGGGCTTGTCGGGTGGGCGCGCCTGTACCTCGAAAAGCATACGGTCCTTCAGGTTCTGGGCGGCGCCGTCCTCGGTTTTATCACCGAAGTCACTATCCTCGACATCATTTCCAGCTTTTAGAGTATGTTTACTTTTAACTTTATGAAATCTTTAGAGGCTTTTTCGGCCTGTTTTAAGCTTTCATTCAGTCGTTATGGAACCCCATAACTCCTTCATTCAATCTCAAAACATACTCTAAAAATCTATCTAAATCTTAACATAAACCAAAAGTAAACATACTCTTAACAATTAGAATTTAGATATATGAAACCAGTTGTAAGTATCATCATGGGCAGTACTTCCGACCTGCCGGTGCTTCGCAAGAGCGCCGAATTTCTGGAGCAGATGGAAGTGCCTTTCGAGATGCACGCTCTGAGTGCGCACCGCACTCCGGCGGCAGTGGAAAAATACGCCACCGAGGCCGCGGGCCGTGGTGTGAAGGTGATAATCGCCGCAGCGGGTATGGCTGCCGCGCTGCCGGGCGTGATAGCGGCTCTTACTCCGCTGCCGGTCATCGGCTTGCCTGTTGCTTCGACTCTCGACGGTGTCGATGCCCTGCTGTCGATTATCCAGATGCCCCCGGGCATACCGACAGCTACAGTAGGCATAGGAGCGGGTCTCAATGCAGCCGTGCTTGCCGTGCGTATTCTCGCACTTGGCGACGAAGCTCTTGCTGCGCGCTATGCCGCCTACTGTGCCGGACTGTCGGCGAAGGTGACGAAAGCCGACGCCGAACTTGCCGCTATCGCCGACTACCGTTTCAAGGTATAAGAAAAATTGCGAAAAAAAGAAATCTTTTTGCACTAATATAGAAATAAAAACGTACATTTGCAAAAACCTTTCTAATCTAATTGTTTTCGATATGCAAAGACAAGTAACATTTATGGAAGCCATCAAGATGGGCTTCGACAAGTACTGCTGCTTCACCGGCCGCGCCTCGCGTTCGGAATATTGGTGGTGGGTACTCTTTACTTTCCTGATCGGTGTCGTGCTGAGTCCGTTCGGCGAAACAGGCGAAATTCTCAGCGGCATAGTCACATTGGCACTTTTCCTTCCCGGACTTGGCCTTGTTTTCCGTCGTCTTCACGATATCGGCAAGTCGGGCTGGTTCTGGCTGCTGGTCTTCATACCCATTGTTGGTGCTATTATTCTGATTATATGGTTTGTTAAGGATAGCGAGCCTGTCGCTAACCAGTACGGCCCTGTGCCCAACATGGTCGGCGGCGACGATTTCTATACCGGCGCTGCTCCCCGCTCCACTACCGCACCCCGTTCGGGCGGCAGCATCAAAGGCGGAGGCAACAAATTCTGATATCCCTTTTATCGGGCATAACCCCGTGTACTGCAGCATATCCGGCTGCAGTGCACGGGGATTTTCATGGTAGCTGCGCGAAAAAACGGAGCAGGGTAGGGGAATGACAGAAAAAATGCGTATATTTGCAACTTAAAAGTCAATACTATAAAGAACTATGGATAACGTATCGCGCCTTCTCTCCGAGAAACTTCTCAAAATCAGCGCAGTAAAACTTCAGCCCGCCAATCCTTTCGTATGGGCATCGGGCTGGAACTCACCTATTTATACCGACAACCGCCGCACACTTTCGTACCCCGAAATCCGTACTTTCATCAAGGTGGAACTGACACGTCTTGTGACTGAACATTTCGGCGACGTTCAGGCTGTCGCCGGTGTTGCGACGGGCGCTATTGCCCAGGGCGCTCTTGTGGCCGACGAACTCGACCTTCCCTATGTGTATGTCCGTTCGAATCCCAAGGATCACGGTCTGGAAAACCTTATCGAAGGAGATCTTCGTCCCGGCATGAAGGTTGTTGTGATAGAGGACCTTGTGTCGACCGGTAAAAGCTCGCTGAAGGCTGTAGAAGCAATCCGCGCCGCCGGTTGCGAAGTTGTCGGTATGCTTGCTCTCTTTACCTACGGCTTCCCTGTGGCCGAACGCAACTTCGAGGAGGCCGGCGTGAAGCTGATTACCCTCAGCGACTACAACACCATGATTGACGTTGCTCTGGAAACGAACTATATCACTGAAGGCGAAATCGAAACCCTCCGCCGCTGGCGTAAGGACCCCGCCAACTGGGTTCCCGAAAGGTGAAAAGAGGAGTTTAGAAGAACAGAAATATGGCAAAATATACATCGAAACCGGCTGTCGTAAATCAGCCGGCCACTGAGTTGGCCGTCAAATTCGGTGATTTCCGTCATCTTCAGCAGAAACTCGACGAGCTTCCCGCCGACGAGCGCGCACGCATAGGTGAAGTCGCTTTCGGCAGCGATACGATCACCATCACCACGCCGCAGGTAGGCGAAATAGCCCTCAAGGCTGTGGAGCGCACTCCCGAGCATGTTGTTCTTGCTGCAGAAAAGTCGCCGGTGCCTCTTAAACTCGAAGTGACATTCAAGGCTCTCAGTTCTGAAAGCACCGAGATACAGGGGGCCATCGACGTAGAGCTTCCCATGATGCTGCGTCCGCTCGTCGGGCCGACACTGCAGCGCGCCGCCGACCAGTTCGGCACGCTTTTTGCAAATCTTGCCTGACAGGTCCATGCGTACAGCCCTCTCCTGCATGCTACTGTGCGCTGCCGCTGTCTTCGGAGGCTGCGATACTCTCGACGACGACCGCATACCGCCTGCGGCTGTCAATATCGCATTTCCGAGTGTCGCCGAGTGGGACGTCTACGGTGTGTCGGGCGCGCTGGATCACAAGCGCTTCATTCCGGAGCAGAATCTGCCCAAAGGCTTTTTCTACACGGCGTCGACCTATTGCGGATTCGGAGGCATTCTGCTTGTTGGCGATGTCCTTGGTGTGCCTCAGGCCTATGACCTGTCGTGCCCGGTGGAACGAAGCACCACGGTGCGTGTGCGTATCAACACCGAGACCAATCTTGCCGAGTGCCCCAAATGCCACAGTACCTACGATGTCTTCTCGCTTACGGGGCATCCTGTGTCGGGCGAGGCCGCCTCTAAGGGCTACGGCCTGCGGCACTACCATGTAGGTCCCGGTCGCGGCACGGTGTATATGCTGATAAGCAACTGATTTACTTATGAAACGGCACTACATGGAGCTATGGCTGCTGCTGGTGGCGGCATTCGCGATTTTCGCTGTGGCCTCGGCTTTCGAGATGCCCGAGCTCGCCGGACACCGCCTGAAGTCGGCCGGAATAGTGCCGTCGCTGCTTGCCGCCGCCGAAGAAGAAGAGAACGGTACTGCGCCGGCCGACAGCATTGTCGCGCAGTCTGAGCCTGAACCGGTGCCGTGCGATACGACAACGAAAACAATCCTTTTCATAGGCGATTCGATGCTTGAAGGTCTTGGTCCGAGACTCGCCGCCTATGCCGACAAAAACGGACATACACTATATACGGTAATCTGGTACAGTTCGACATCGGAGGTCTGGGGCCGTTCCGACAAGCTACGGAGCTACATCAACCGCGTGCACCCCGACTACATATTTGTGTGTCTCGGCGCCAATGAACTTTTTGTCAGCAATATTGCCGACAGACGCCGGCAGTATGTGAAAAATATTCTTGCAGATATCGACACCATACCTTATCTGTGGATAGGTCCTCCGAACTGGAAGCCTGACACCGGCATCAACAGTCTGGTGGCTTCGGAGGCCAAGCCCGGCGGCTTCTTCCTCAGCGACGGCATGACCTTCGAGCGCAGCAAAGACGGCGCACACCCTACCCGCGAGTCGGCGGCGCTGTGGATGGACAGTGTGCTGCACTGGATGCCTGCCCACAGCTTCCACCCCATACGCATGGAAAAGCCCGAGACCGCCGCAGGGCGTCCGCGGCGTGTTTTTGTTCATCAGCCCTCGGAACGATGAACGAGTTGCTGCATAATATCGGCCGCTGTCTCACCTACGACCCTGCGGCGCCGATGCTTTTTTCGTCGGGCACTTTCTGGGCGCTTTTTCTGCTGTTCATGCCTCTCTACGGGCTGCTTCGCAGCCGCCTGTTGCAGATGCTGGCTTTTGTGACTGCTTTCAGTTTTTTCTTCTATTACAAAAGCAGTGGATTCTTCGTGGGTCTGCTGGCGTTGACATCGCTTCTCGACTGGCTGCTGTCGCGGGCTATGGCGCGCCCGGGCCGCAGCCGGGTTTTCCGTCGGGGTTGCCTGGCGCTTTCACTGACATTCTCGCTCGGCATTCTCGCATATTTCAAGTATGCCAACTTCTTCCTGTGGAATATCAATGCCATGGTCGGCGGCAATTTTCAACCTCTCGACCTTGTGCTGCCTGTAGGCATTTCGTTCTATACTTTCCAGTCGGTGAGCTATATGGTGGATGTGTACAAAGGACGGGTGTCGCCCACGGACACCTGGCTTGAGTATGCTTTCTTTCTGTCGTTCTTTCCGGCACTTGTCGCCGGTCCTATCGTGCGTGCCGATTATTTTCTTCCTCAGATACGCGAGAACCGCCACGCCTCGCGCACCGAAGTCTATACAGGCCTGTGGCTGATAATTCTGGGCGTGCTCAAAAAGGCTGTCATCGCCGACTATATCGCCCAGTACAACGACCTTATCTTCCAGACCCCCGGCGGCTACTCGGGCTTCGAGACACTTATGGGCGTCATAGGTTATACCATGCAGATCTACTGCGACTTCTCGGGCTATTCCGACATGGCGATCGGCATAGCACTCATCATGGGTTTCCGACTGGCCCGGAATTTCAACTTTCCTTACAAGGCGCGCAATCTCACCGATTTCTGGCGTCGCTGGCACATATCGCTGTCGACATGGCTGCGCGACTACATCTACATCCCTCTCGGCGGCAACCGCAAGGGCACTGCACGCACCTATGTCAATAATTTCGCCACCATGCTCATCGGTGGCCTCTGGCATGGCGCAGCATGGAAATTCGTGTTCTGGGGCGCCATGCACGGTGCCGGTCTTGCCGTTCACAAGGCCTCGAAGCCATGGCTGGGGCGAGTGGCCGACACCTGGCCCGTGAAAGCCCTGTCGTGGCTGACGACAATGGTGTTCGTGAGCATGCTGTGGGTGTTTTTCCGCGCCGACAGCTGGGCCGACAGCCTCACTGTGATAGGCAGTGTGTTCACCGATTTCTCGCCGGCCTATATTCCGGCATTTGCTGCAGCACGCACCATGTGGCTGGTGCTGATGGCCGTAATCATTGTCGCCCACTGCCTGCCGTCTGCTTTCTGGGAGCGTGCCGCAGAATGGTTCGTGCGCACGCCCTGGCTTGTAAAGCTCCTCATATTCACAGTCACCGTCCAGCTTGTTCTCGAATTCCGCTCCGAATCCGTAACCCCTTTCATCT
The DNA here is from genome assembly GCA_902462525.1 of uncultured Porphyromonadaceae bacterium. GTDB lineage: Bacteria > Bacteroidota > Bacteroidia > Bacteroidales > Muribaculaceae > CAG-873. The sequence continues at coordinate 14,200 of CABQCA010000028.1, forward strand.
ATTTCCAGTTTTAGAGTATGTTTACTTTTAACTTTATGAAATCTTCAGAAGTTTTTTCGGCCTGTTTTAAGCTTTCATTCAGTCGTTATGGAACCCCATAACTCTTTCATTCAATCTTAAAACATACTCGAACAATCTATCTAAATCTTAACATAAGCCAAAAGTAAACATACTCTTAAAAAACGGATTTGCCTGGAATAATATAAATTGATATATTTGCGGTTGCAATGGAATGTAAGCTCTCAGTGGTCATACCGGTTTATAACAGGGCCGGAATCGTGAGCCGCACGCTGGATTCGGTGTCGGCTCAGACGTTGCGTCCGTTGCGAGTGATTCTTGTCGACAATAATTCTACCGACGGGAGTGTGACGGTGCTCGATGAATGGCGCCGACGGGAGTCGGCGCCAAACTTTGCTGTCGATATTATTGCTGAAAAAGAACCGGGGGCTGCAGCTGCCCGTAATGCCGGACTGGCTCGTGTGACAACGCCGTGGGTGATGTTTTTCGATTCCGACGACATCATGGACCCTGACCATTGCCGGCGAGCCATGGGTGCTGCCGACGATTCTGCCGACATCATAGGCTGGGATGTGGACATCGCTCTTAAATCGGGGCGGCGTACCGGTACGTTCGTAAGAGGAGCCTCGCATTTCGACAATATTTTCCGTGGAGGAATGGCCACACTTCGGTGGTGTGCCCGCACGGAAACAGTGCGCCTGGCCGGTGGATGGAATCCGAAGGCGCTGATATGGGACGATATTGAGCTCGGAGCCCGTCTTATAGCAGCCGGCGCCCGTATCAAAGGTCTGACGGGTGCGCCGACAGCGCATACCGGTTATACCGCCGATTCCATCAGCTTTGCCCCGGCGGCTGAGAAGGCCGGGCGTATCAGAACGGTGCTTGCTCTCATCGAAGAGTCGCTCCCTGCCGGGAAACGCCACTATGTCGATTTCAAGCGTGTGCTTGCCGCCGGCGAGATGCTGCGCGAGAGCGGCGGAGCCGGTGTCTCCGGAGAGGCCGTGCGGCAGCTATATACCGAAGCGCTGATGCGTGCCGGCTCGGCATGGCACAGAGTCCTTATGCGCATGTGTTTTAATTATATACGCCGGTATCCCCGGGGTGCCGTGCCTTTTTTGTCTGTTTTTGTGAAATGATGCATCGGTTACTTTTCTCCATCCTTTTTGTGCTGTGCCTGAGCTCGTGCCACAAGGCTGATCACAATATGCTTGACGTCGAAAGCGACGTAGAGGCACCGCTCGATTCTCTTTTTGGTTCAATGTTCGGTCCGCGGGAGCCTGGAGCTGTCGTGGGGGTTGTGTATGAGGGCCGTGCGCTGTATCTCGGCGGATTTGGTCTGGCACGCCTTGACACAGGCGAGCCGTTCACAGATTCTACGTCGACAAACATAGTGTCGGCTACGAAAATGTTTACATCCACTGCTGTAATGAAGCTGGTGGAGCAAGGCCGCCTGTCGCTCTATCAGACTCTCGACGATTTTTTCCCTGATTTCAAGTCGCCGGTATTTAAAAAAATAACGATACGGAATATACTGTCGCATACTTCAGGGCTGCCCGACAAGCGACCGAAAAACCGTGCGGAGTGGCGTTTTTACCTTCTCAAGCATGAATCGCAGTTCGGGCGCGAACGCGACTATATGCTTTATGGCCGCGAGAATGAGATGATACGCTTTTTTGAAACCGTCGACAGTCTTGAGAATGAACCGGGCACCGTTTTCAGTTATCAGGATCCGCCGTTCATGCTGCTTAAAACGGTGATAGAGAAAGCGGCGGGGATGCCATTTGAGAAGTATATGGCCGACAGCATTTTCGGCCCTGCGGGAATGAGCGAGACTGTTTTTTTCGATCCCGATAAATATCCCGACAATATGGCTCATGGTTATACGCGCCCTGACAGTGATGTCGACGAAGAAACATTCGTCAGCCGCGACGGCCGGTGGGCCGAGTATGATTACGGGGAGTCGCCGTTCTTTGCCACAAGTGCCGACCGTGGGATTTTTACCACTTCCCGCGATTATTTCAAATGGCTGAAAGCATATACCAGCAAGACCATAAGTACGAAAGGACTTGAGAAACGTCGACAATGGCAGATAGGGACTCAGATGCCCGATGTCGGTTATGGTCTGGGTATGTTTGTGGAAGACCGCGAGGGTTTTCCCTATAAGTGCTTCCACATGAGCAACAACGGCGGCTTTTCTATTTACCAGTGCTATTATCCGGACCATGACCTGTTTATGTTCGTTTTTTCCAACCGGCCGGACTGGGACCGTCTCGAAATCGGCCATAAAATCGATGATATCTTCCGCCGCATCGGCTGGATATGATTGAGGGGCGAGTTTAATAAAGTTTCGAAAGTGAAAAAAGTTAAGATATTGGTTTTGCTGGCAGGGCTGCTGTGCTGTTCGTGTTCGCGGACGTCTACGGCTCCGATTCCGGCCGTGCGGCTCGATTCTCTGCTTGCGGCGACATTTCCCGCCGACGGCCCCGGCGCACTTATGATGGTTTTCGATTCCGACTCGGTGCTCTACACCGGCACTGTCGGGCTGGCGACTCTCGACCCGGCGTCGCCGGTTACCGACAGCACGATGTTCAACATCTGTTCTGTGTCGAAACAATTCGCCGCAGCGGCACTTCTGCGTCTTCAGGAGCAAGGTCTGCTGTCGCTCTCCGATTCTGTAAGCAAATATTTTCCGCAGTTTGAATCGCCTGTTTTCCGGAGGATTACACTGGCGCATCTGCTGTCGCACACAAGCGGCATACCCGATGCCCGACCGCGCACCGAGGAGCAGTGGCGGCGCTACCGGCTTCGCAATGAGTCGATATTCGACTCTGTGGCCGACTTCAGGCGTCTCTCACTTGAGGATGAGTCGGTGCGCTATATGGTCCATCTCGATTCGCTCGCTTTCGAACCCGGTACGGCCTACGAATATCAGAATCCCACATATCAGCTTGTGTACTATATTGTTGAGCAGGTGACGGGTGTGCCGTTCGACCGATGGATGCACGACAATATCTTCGGGCCTGCCGGAATGAAGCGCACCGTCTACTTCGAGCCTCACCGGCAGATTCCTGACATGGCGCACGGTTACGAACGCACCGGCGGCAGCTGGCATGAGAGCGATTATGGTGAGGCCAACTTTTTCCCAACTAAGGCCGATGGAGGCATCTACACCGACGGCCACGATTACGCCCGCTGGCTGCAGAGTCTTTTCGGGGGCAAAGTGTTGTCGGACAGCTTGCTTATGGCGGCTACCACTCCTGTCATTGCCACCGATATTCCCGACACGGGTTATGGCTACGGTTTTTTCATCGAGCAGCGGCCCGATGCGCCCCGCAAAGTGTACCACACCGGCGACAACGGCGGTTTCTTTATTTATGAAGCCGCTTTTCCCGAGCGGAATCTCTTCTACCTTGTATTTTCGAACCAGAACGAATGGGTGCGCGAGGACTTCGCTGCCAAGGTCGATTCGATTCTTTTTTAGGCTGTCGGGGGCGCCGCATATTTACCTGTAGGAGGGTATTGCAGAGGCGGGTGAGAGACCGTAATTTTGCATCAGAAATATTTACGGAATTGTTTGCTACGGCCGCAGCGTCGCGAGGCGCCGCGGTTTTTGGTGTTTCCGTTTCTCGACGGTCGTGAAATATGTGCCGGATGTCGGGGGAATTTTGTAAATTTGCAAATTGAAACAGCAGGATTGTTTTATGACGATACTCGACTTCATATTGCTTGCTATTATCATCATAGCAGCAGTTACAGGCGCTATCCGCGGCATTGTGTCGCAGATAGGAGCCATAGCGGCGTTGCTTGCCGCAATCCTTGTGTGCCGCTTTTTCGGTGCTACAGTAGCCAATGCTCTTGTGAGCAGTGGCTCTGAGCATGAGACCACCTGGCGTGTGCTGTGCTATGCACTCCTGTTTATAGCCACTTACTTTGCGGTGTGGCTGTTGGCGCGACTTTTCGGCGCGGCTGTGTCGGCGATGCACCTGCGGCCTTTCGACCGTATTGCCGGAGCGCTTTTCCGTGTGGCCGAGTGGCTCATCATCACCAGCGTGGTGCTGAACGTGTATCTGGCGATATCGCCGTCGGACAGGGCATCGTTCTCCAATCCCGACAAACCCTGGCGAGGTATCACAGTGAGAATAGCTCCCGCTCTGGCAGGGTATATCATAAAATGAACTGAGCGCCGCTCATTGTCGTTAATCTTCTGATATGGACAAGACACAACATAAAACCACCGACGAGAGCGTCATAGCCGGCGCTACTTCGGGTGAATATAAATACGGTTTTACCTCCGACATCGACACCGACATCATTCCTGCCGGCCTGAACGAAGATGTGGTGCGCCGGATTTCGGAACTGAAAGGGGAGCCTGACTGGCTTCTGGAGTTCCGTCTGAAGGCTTTCCGCTATTGGCAGACGCTGGAACCTCCCACATGGGCGCATCTGCAGATTCCGGATATCGATTTTCAGGCCATAAGCTACTATGCGGCTCCTAAAAAGAAGGATGGTCCCAAGAGCCTCGATGAGGTAGATCCCAAGCTGCTCGACACATTCAATCGTCTCGGCATACCCCTCGAGGAGCAGAAACAGCTGTCGGGCATGGCTGTGGATGCGGTGCTCGACTCGGTGTCGGTGCGCACCACCCACCGCGAGCATCTTGCCGAGCTGGGCATTATCTTCTGTTCGTTCAGCGAGGCTGTGCGCGAATATCCCGATCTTGTGCGCAAGTACCTTGGAAAGGTGGTGAGCTACCGCGATAATTTCTACGCGGCTCTCAATTCGGCGGTGTTCTCCGACGGCTCGTTTGTCTATATTCCCAAAGGCGTCCGCTGCCCGATGGAGCTGTCGACTTACTTCCGAATCAATTCGGCCGGCACCGGTCAGTTCGAGCGCACGCTCATCGTTGCCGACGACGAGGCCTATGTCAGCTACCTCGAGGGCTGTACGGCGCCTATGCGCGACGAGAATCAGCTTCATGCCGCCATTGTCGAAATCATTGTCGAGGAGCGGGCCGAAGTGAAGTACTCGACGGTGCAGAACTGGTATGCCGGCGATGCCGAGGGGCGCGGCGGCGTCTATAATTTCGTGACAAAGCGCGGACTGTGCCGCGGCGACTACTCGAAACTGTCCTGGACGCAGGTCGAGACAGGCTCTGCGATAACGTGGAAATATCCTTCGTGCATTCTTGCGGGCCGAGGTTCGCGGGGCGAGTTCTACTCGGTGGCTGTGACAAACAACCGCCAGCAGGCCGACACGGGCACGAAGATGATTCACATCGGTTCGGAATCGACGTCGACTATAGTGAGCAAGGGCATTTCGGCCGGCCACAGCCAGAACAGCTACCGCGGTCTTGTGAAAGTGGCGGCGACTGCCGAGGGTGTGCGCAACTACACCCAGTGCGATTCGCTGCTTCTGAGCGGCACTTGCGGAGCGCACACTTTTCCGGTAATCGATGTGGCCAACAGCAGTGCCGTTGTCGAGCATGAGGCCACAACATCGAAAATTTCGGAGGATCAGATTTTCTACTGCAACCAGCGCGGCATACCTACAGAGGAGGCAATAGCACTGATTGTCAACGGATATGCCAAGGAGGTGATGAATAAACTGCCGATGGAGTTCGCAGTCGAAGCTCAGAAACTTCTGGCGATAACTCTTGAGAATTCGGTAGGGTAATTTGGGGCTGACATGCCTTTGGAAATGCCGGTGGTTGAAAACCGTCTTTCCACTTAACATTTTAAACAAAAACACACCATATATGGAAGACTTACTGAAAGTTGAGAACCTGCGGGCCGGTATTGACGGCAAAGAAATTCTTCGCGGTATCAATCTGACCGTTCGCCCGGGCGAAGTGCATGCCATCATGGGGCCCAATGGCTCGGGCAAGAGCACACTGTCGGGTGTGCTTGCCGGTGATCCGCGTTTCACCGTTCTTGGCGGCTCGGCCACTCTCGGGGGCAAGGATCTGCTGAGCCTCAGCCCCGAGGACCGCTCGCATGAGGGTCTTTTTCTGTCGTTCCAGTACCCTGTCGAGATAC
>CABQCA010000029.1 GCA_902462525.1 uncultured Porphyromonadaceae bacterium
ATGGAATCGGCCCTATTTTTTTCTATTGCTTCCTAAAGTTTAGCGGACAGTAATAATCATAAATTCGCCTCCCAGGACAGTCTCTCCGGGCCGGGGCAGATGGGGTGTGCGCACAACCATGTCGGTGTTGATGCTGCCTGCCACAACAATGGCGGTTCTTAAGTTTTCGGGCATGATATTAGTTTTTAAGTTTTCTTTGAATGATAATGATAATCGTGTTGCGCAATTATTTGCGCAATCGTTTGCGCAATCTCATGCGGCAAAGGTATGCAAAAAATTTAATAATACAATAGCAATTTTCATTATTTTTTTCAAAAAAAATATTATTTTTGTCCTGAAAAGGGTGCACAGCATCTCGTAGTGCTCATTCACAGTAGTTTATCTTTTATTATTATTCCGAAGAAGCGACACATGAAAAGAAGCAAGCTCTCAGATATTTCAGCCCGAACAGGTCTTTCAGTAACTACGGTCTCGAGAGTGCTGAACGGCAAGTCGAAGCAATTCCGTATCAGCGAAAAATCGCAGCATATAATTCACGAGGCTGTCAGAGAACTTCACTACAGGCCGAATGTAGTGGCCCGGACATTGCGCAAGAATGAATCGCGCACACTCGGGCTCCTTGTGCCGAGCATCGAGAATCCGTTTTTCGCATCTATCGCCGGCGCCGTCATACGCCGGGCGTCGCAGTACGGCTATCCTGTGATGCTGATTGACACACGCGAGAATCCGGCAGAGGAAGACCGCGCGATCGACACGCTGCTCGAGCGTTCGGTCGACGGCATCATCATGGTGCCTTGTGCTTCGGAAGCCGGCCGGCTTGAGGCTGTGAGCCGGGAGAAACCGCTCGTGCTCATCGACCGCTACTTCGAGGCCGCCGACATACCGTATGTATGCACCGATAATTTTCATGGCGCATATGTGGCCACGCAGATGCTGCTCCAGGCCGGTCATAAAAAAATAATGTGCATACGCGGTGTGCCCTCATCTGTCACATCGCGGCGGAGGGTGGAAGGATATATGCAGGCGCTTCGCGAGGCCGGTCTTGAAAATGAGGCGTTTGTGTGCGGCGACAGCTTCTCGATCGACAATGGATACACCGAGACCAGGCGCGCGATCGAGTCGGGCCATGGATTTACGGCAGTATTCGCTCTTTCGAGCACCAACCTTTTGGGCGCATTGAGCGCCTTGCGTGAAAGCAATGTGTCGATTCCTCAGGAAGTGTCGCTTATTTCGTTCGACGACAATGTGTTTCTCAATTATCTGAACCCTTCGATAAGTTGCGTGTCGCAGCCTGTGGAGGAAATCGGTGTGGCGGCCGTGAAGATGCTCATGGATAAGATTAAGAGCGATATACCTGTCGGACCTATGGTGGAGATTCCTCCTCGGCTTATAACCCGCGATTCGGTATCATGTCCGCCCCGCACATAAACCGCAAGGCAGCAAGGACTCAAGGACGGACTGTTATTCCGCGGCCCGTTTCTCGGGCTGAAAGAGCGGTGTGGCCGGAGTGTGACGGCCGCTGCGGTAGGTGATGGCATCGTTGGGGCATACGGCCGTACAGTTGAAACACACCACACACCTCGACGAATCGACTGTGTGGTCAAGCAGATTGATGCACTCGCTTTTGCACACCCGCTCACACTCGCCGCAATTGATGCACAGGTCGGTGTTGATGTCGAAATGCAGAATAGAATGGCGCGATGCGGCGCCTAAAAGCGAGCCGACGGGACACACGGTGTTGCACAGCCGGCGTCCGCGTTTCCACGCTACCGCAACAATAACCATGGCGGTCAGCGATGCCAGTCCGAGCGCCGACATGGAGAAAACGGCGCCTATTCCCAGATGCAGCGGCACAAGCACAAACTGCCCGACCATACGGGCATAGGCCGTGTAGGGATCAATCAGAGCCGGAATCGCCGCCGAGCCGGTAAGCATCAGGGCAAAAGCGATGATTACGAACACGATGCGGGTGCGGTCGGACGGCGGCACGTAGCGATAGCCTCCGGCACGGCGACGCACCCGGCGCCCTAAAAAGGCCACGCCATCCATCACCGTGCCCAGAGGGCACACTGTAGAACAGTAGATGCGACCGTAGATAAGAGCCACCAGCGCCCAGAATATGAGGCATACCGCCGCACCCGAAAGGAGCGCCGTAAATATCTGCATACGCACAAACACGCTCTCGTAGCCGGCTGTCAGCGCCCACGTGGGCACCGCAAGGGCTATCAGAGCTATGACTATTCGCAGTGTACGGATGGTGCGGTACATAATCGCAAATTTACGTATTTTTCTTTAATAGTTGCTCTTTTTGCCCTTTTTAACTATCTTTGTGCGTTCATTCAATCATATTTTATGCTATTGCGACGCGCTATCACATGCCTGCTGCTCTCCGCCGCCTCTCTGGCTTCTTCTTTTGTAGCCTGCGGTCAGTCGGACGAGCCGGAAGCCGAGGCCATTAACTTCAGACGCAAGCTCGACCAGGTGACTTTCGTGCCTAAGGGCGCGTGGATTACCGGCGTGAGTGTCAACTACTCGCAGACCAGTCAGGACAACTACCAGTTTCTGATTATCGAAAATCTCAACGGCGATTCATATACCTTCAAGGTAAGCCCCATGCTGATGTTCTGCTTCAAGGACAATCTGGCCGCCGGAGGCCGGTTTTCCTATTCCCGTACTCAGACAAAGCTTGATTCGGGCGACATCGTCCTCGACTCCGAAACCGACTACGACGTCGACAATCTCTACAGCGTAAGCCAGAACTACAGCGGTACTGCCCTCTTCCGCAGCTATCTGAGCCTGGGCAAGAGCACGCGTTTCGGGCTCTTCAACGAGGTTCAGCTGCAGCTCGGCGGAGGACAGTCGAAAATACGCAGCGGATCGGGCGACGACCTTACGGGCACCTACCAGCGGAACTTCGATCTCCACGTAGGCATAGCTCCGGGCATGGCGGTGTTCCTCAACAACTACTCGGCAATCGAGGTCAATGTCGGCGTGCTCGGCTTCAACTACAGCCACCACCGCGCCGTGACCGACCAGATTTATGTAGCCAACTATCACAGCAAGAGCGCCAACTTCAAGCTCAATCTGTTTTCAATAACTTTCGGTGTCACTTTCTACATTTAAGCCATGACAGCGATACGATTCATTATCCTCCTTGCGGCCCTGACCGTTGCTCTGCCATCGCTTACAGCCCAGGAGATTGTGCGGAAAAAAGACGCACCGCAGCACAAGGAAACGCTCGAAAAAGTGATTGTCGACGGCGATACCGTGAGCCGCATTCTTCCCGAACGCAACTTCGGCCGCTTCGACCGCGGACTCTTCAACTATATTTTCATTCCCAAAGGCAAATGGGGCTTCGGCATCTCGGCTTCGTACGGCGAACTCGACACCGAGGACATACGTGTTCTCGACATTGCCAAAGACTTCAATTTCAAGGGTAAGCTCTACTCCGTACGCCCGTATATCCAATATTTCTTCCGCAGCAACCAGGCGATAGGCCTTAAGTTCGACTATACACGAGGCTACGCCGATCTCGCCAGTCTCTCCGTCGACTTCGACGACGATATAAACTTCAACATTCGCGATGCCAGCTACTACCAGCAGACATTCCAGGTGTCGACGTTCTACCGCGACTATGTGGGCCTCGACCACAACGGCCGCTTCGGCATTTTCAACGAAGTCGATCTGGCTTTCGGCAGCGGTTCCTCGCGGTTCAAGCGACTATACGACAACAAACTGCGCGACACCCGCACCAACATCACCAAGGCATCGCTCAACTTCAGTCCGGGACTGTGCGTATTCGTTCAGGACTATGTGTCGCTAAATGTGTCGTTCGGTGTGTTCGGCATCCATTACCGTCACGAGCACCAGAAAACCAACGGCATCGACGAAGGCACACGCGACACCTCAGGCGCCAATTTCCGTTTCAATCTTTTCAACATAAATTTCGGCCTGATGGTCGTAATATGATATGACAGTCAGAATACTACGGTTCATCATAGCAGGCATCGCATCGGTGCTGCTCGCATCGTGCATACACAACGACATACCCTACGCCCGAATCCAGGCCGGCTTCACGGCCTTCGCCGTCGAAGGACAGGACGCCGGCACTGCCATCGACAGCGCATCGCGCACGGTCACCGTCACTCTTCCCGAAGAAATCGACATCACCAACGTCAAAGTCGCGTCCTACGCCCTTACTCCCGACGCCAATATTGTCGGAGGAGATCCTTTCACCTCGCCAATCGACCTCAGTCAGCCCATGGCAGTGACATTGCGCCTCTATCAGGACTGGCAGTGGACCATCACGGCACGCCAGACCATCGAACGCTATTTCGAAGTCGCCGGACAGATGGGGAGCACCACAATCGATGTGGCGGCACGGACCGTCACCGTCTACGTGCGCGAGACCGCCGACCTTTCGGCTATCCGCATTGTGCGCGCCAAGCTCGGTCCTGCAGGCTCCTCATATTCACCTTCCATCGCCGAAGGCAGCACCTTCGACGGCCGCAGTCCCTTCGAAATCACTGTCGAAGAATACGGACGCCCCGTGGTATGGACCGTCACCGTCGAGACTGTCGAAGTTTCCGTCATCACCACAGGAGTCGATGCCTGGACTTGCGTGGCATGGGTCCACGGGCAGGCCGAGGCCGGACGCGACAACGGCGTCGAGTACCGCCTCGCATCCGACACAGGCTGGACGCGGATTCCGGCATCGGCCGTCAGTCAGAACGGCGGCAGCTTCACCGGGCGCATCGACCATCTGCAGCCGCAGACACAGTATGTGGCCCGCACCTGCTCCGACACCGACACCGGCGAGGAAGTGACATTCACCACCGGCCTCATCGTGCAGCCGCCGAACGCCGATTTCGACAATTGGTGGCTCGACGGGAAGGTGTGGTGCCCCTGGCCCGAAGGCGGCGAACAGTACTGGGACACCGGCAACAAAGGCGCCACCACCCTTGGCAACTCAAACTCGGTGCCCACCACCGACACTCCGTCGGGCACCGGCTGGGCCGCAATGCTCGAAACACGTTTCGTAGGCATCAGCTTCCTTGGCAAACTGGCAGCAGGCAACCTCTTCGCAGGCCGCTATGTACGCACCGACGGCACCAACGGTATCCTAAGTTTCGGACAGCCGTTCACCGAGCGTCCCACACGCCTCAAAGGCATGTACAAATACACCTGCACAGAAATCAGCAAGTCGAACAACGAGATGAAGGATCTCATCGGCCGTCCCGACACCTGCATAGTATGGGTGGCCCTTATCGACAGCGACGAGCCTTTCGAAATACGGACCAACCCCAGCAACCGCAGGCTTTTCGATCCGGAAGGCCCCGAGGTGATAGCCTACGGCGCAATGCAGCAGGGACAGACCGTGGCCGAATGGACGCCGTTCCAGGTGGATCTTAAGTACTGTTCGACCTCGCGCGTGCCCAAATACATTCTCATCACCAACTCGGCCAGCAAATACGGCGATTACTTCACCGGCGGTGAGGGCTCGGTGCTCTACCTCGATGATTTCGTCCTCGAATACGATTATTAACCTGTTGTCGTCAGCGAAATGAAATTCAGATTACTGTTGTTGCTGCTGGCAGCCCTAATGCCGGCACAGACTCTTATGGCGGCCGATACGGCTGAAGTGAAAACAATCTCGATTCCGAAATCGTACCTGCCGACATTTCACGGAACTTTCCGTACGTTCTACGAACAGTCGACAGCTACCGGCGACCGCCGCTTCTCGGTGCGCAACGCACGCCTTATCGTAGGCGGCAAAGTGCTGCCGGTGGCCGACTACTACTTTCAGGTCGATCTCTGCGACCGCGGCAAAATCAAGATTCTCGACTGCTACATCAGCGTCAGCCCGACAAAGGGTCTGAAGGTGATTGCGGGCCAGAGCCGCGTGCCCTTCAGCATGGGCGCCTCGCGCGCACCGGCCCTTTACCACTTCGCAAACCGAGCCGCTGTGTGCAAATGGTTCGGCAATTTGCGCGCAGCCGGCGTAAAAATAGGCTACAAAGTGCCTTCGACGGCACTGTACATCGAAGGGGGCGCCTTCAACGGCACCGATATGACCGACCACAGCGGCTGGAACAGCTCGCTGACATATTCAGTAAAAGCGAACTACACTTTCGGTGGCCTGACGCCGCAGGTGTGCTTCATGTCGCGAAAACCGGGTCTCGACGGCGTGCGCATGAATCAGGCCGACGCATCTGTCACTTTTCAGAACGATTCGTGGTTCATTGAGGCCGAATACTGCTACCGGCACTATGCTCACGACATGCACGACGCATCTCATGGCTATAATTTTGAAATCGATTACGGATTCCCGGTGAACTGGCGCCTGATGAACCGCTGGTCATTCCAGGGACGTTTCGACGGCATTACCGACGCCAGCAACGGCGTACCGACAGAAAACGGGATTCTCACCGACAACTACGCAGGCCACAGCCGGCTCACTCTCGGTACTACAGCATCGTACATAGCCGGACCGCTCCACTGCGATTTCCGCCTCAACTACGAACAGTACTTCTACTCCGGAAACCACCGTGCCAAATCGGCTGCCGACGACAACAAACTCGTCGCCGCCCTCGTTCTCTACTTCTGATTGTTGTTCAGCAAGTTGAAGTCAAGAAAGTTTAAAAAGTAATAAGTTAAGAGAATAGTTCGGCTGCTCAATTAGTGACGGAGCCATTATCTTAACTTTATAAACTTTTTCGACTTTATAAACTATATTATTCACCTTATTTTATGGCGAAGGTGGCTACAAGCGGGTAATGGTCGGAAGCGCGCAAGGTGCCTTTTTCGATAGAGAGAGGTGTGAAATCACCACGGTAGAGAATGTGATCGATGCCGAAATAGAAACGGTTGGAATTGTAGGTGATGATAGGCCCGAAGCCGAGTTCGGCGTACATCGAGCGGAAACCGGCGTCTTCAAGTGTGTGCATAGTGTAGCAGGTGGCGACATCGTTGAAATCGCCGCATACAACCACATCGGGACCACCGTAATGCCTGATAAAACGCATGAGCGCCTGCACCTGCCGGGCGCGCTCCACATTGGCGAATTTCAGCTTGTCGATAAGCTGCTCGCGCACCGCCGACATGTTCTCACGCTTCATTTCCGTAAGCTTGTGGTAGAGCGCTTTATCGTCCTTGTTCAAATTCAGCGACTGCAGATGCACGTTGAAGAGCGTCATCAGCTTGCCTCCGGGAAGCTCGATGCGGTAGGCAGTCAGTTCGGCGTCGTCGAATTCTGCCTTTGTCACCGAGATATGAATGGGCGTAATCGGGTATTTCGATATGCACATCTGTGATCCGCTGCTCGAAATAATAATGTAGGGGTATTGCCGGTGCAGCCGCTGTAACTGTTCGGTGGTGATATGGGTGAATTCGCAGGAAGGCGACAGATAGAGCGATTCCTGTATGCAGGCGATGTCGGCATCGGTTTCGAGAATGAAATCGAGGGCGTGGTTGGGTGCGAGACTGTCTGGATCCTCTTTCTGCGTGCTGAAATTGTACACGTTGTATGTCAGCAGCTTGACAACATCGCTGCCTTCGGGCGCCTTGCGCTCGCCGAAATGTACGTTCAGCGGACATATCTGCAGCGCCGGGCCTGCCGATGCGAGGAATGCCGCAGCCACGATTATGACCCCGCGCCAGTGCCATACAAGCTGCAGCACAAGCAGAACGGCAGCACCAAGCATTGTCAGGGGAAAGCACAACGGCAGAATTGCCGGCAGACCGCCGTGCTGCAGCGGCGAAGCAGCCACGATGCTGAGTGTGAGGAAGAGACCGCGCATCAGCCGCATAAATGGCGAGCGCCGTTTCTTCTTTTTCTTTTTTCCTCCTTTTCTGGCGCCGGTGGCTTTCCCTGCGGGCCGCTTCGTTTTTTTCGGAGTCGCAGGAGCAGGATTGACGATGTCGTTCTCAGTCTCTGCCATCAGAAGAACCAATGATTGTTGAACACGCCTTTTTTCTTCCAGTAGAGCAGCAGAAGGAAGCCGAACACCATGCCTCCGATGTGGGCGAAGTGGGCCACGCTGTCGGCAGTGTGACTGACACCAAGCACAAGTTCAAGCACAAAGTAGCCTATTACCAGCCACTTGGCCTTAATGGGTATGGGAATGAAGAAAAGATAAATGGGCACGTTGGGGAAGAGATAGCCGAAGGCCAGCAGCACACCGTAGATAGCACCCGAAGCGCCGACCATAGGTGTGTTGACAAACGAATTCAGCGCAGCCATGTCGGGGTTACCGAAGTTATAGCCTGTCCGAAGAGCATCCCAGCCCTTAGTGATGATTTCATGAACCGTTTCCGCATCGAAATATCCCTCGAGCTGATGTATATAAATGGCAAAGACACCCATCTGCATAAGTGCCGCGCCTATACCCACCGAAATATAGAAAAACAGGAAGCGCGCCGAACCCATGGCCCGCTCAATGGTCATGCCGAACATCGTGAGGGCAAACATGTTGAAGAACAGATGAGTGAAATTACTGTGCAGGAACATGTAGGTGAACAGCTGCGAAGGATAGAACCCCGGAGAAGTGAAATAGTACAGTGCCAGATAGCGGGTGAACGCACGGTCAACAGCGGGTACGAGCGCCATAGCAAGCCATATCATAACATTGATAATCAGCAGATTCTTTACTACCGGCGGCATATTGGAAAACATCGACTGGAAATATCGCATCATAGTAGGTGTATAATTCGGATTACAAAAGTACTATAAAAACGCGAATTATCGGGTTTTGTTGCACCAAAACTTCTCCGCTGCAAACAGAAAAAGCCCGGAGAGGCCGGCGTAGAACCGGGCCCTCCGGGCTGTGGACGGGAATATTTTGTGTCAGAACATCATGCGGTAGGCTTGTCCGTTGATGCGAAGCACATAAACCTTTCCTTTGGCGAGGCCCGAAACGGTGGCGCCGCCATCGACACGCTGCACGGGATAGCTTCGCCCGTCGATGTCGCAGAGAGCTATGACATCATCGGCAGAAACGCCGGAAACAGTGATACGGCCATCGGTCGTCGAGATACGTATCCCGGAATCAATACCTTCGATGCCGCTCGAGCCTACGACGAAGTTCACCAATGCCATTTCCGAGGCACCGGAAGCATAGACGGCTTTTACACCGGCGCTGTGGCTACCCTGAGCGAGGTTTTCGAGCAGCCACTCAGTCTGAGCGGTCTCGCCAAGCTTGTTACCGTCAAGGTAGACCTCATAGTGCTTCGCCTGACCGGCGACACGCTGCGGGGCCTTGGCCGTTACGTCCGGAATAGCACCGGCCGGACCGATGTAGATGTCGTCGATGGCACCGGCGCGGAAAGCTTCACCATAGTTGATTGCCACATACTTGGCTCCGGCCGGAATGTTGACAACGGGATTGATCCATTTGTCATCGGGAACGGCTACCTTGTCGGTCCAGTTGAAATCGCCGAGGCTGTTGCCTGTCATCGAATAGCCCACACGGTAGTAGTCGTTTCGTATCCAGTAGGAGTGAATCCAGAAGCTGACCACGAAGTCGCCCTTGAGGCTGAGTTCGGGCGAGATGATGTAGTCGTCGGTAGGGGTATAGGTCGATAACGAAGCCATCGACATGATGGCGCGCTCTCCTGAGTGCGCCTCGGTGTAGCGCGGGTTGTCGCTGGTGGCGCTGTTCATAACCACGAAAGCGGCAGCATCGATACCTTCGTAGCGCGAATTCAATATAGATACGTCGGTGATACCGTCGTTGTCGATGTAGCTCCATGCGATGTCGCCTGTGGGGTGAACGGTGAAGTCGGGATAACTTTCGAAATCCTCGAAGTAGGAATCGCGGAAATTCCAGCGGAGCAGACGCGAGGTCTCGGTGCCGGTTTCATCGGCAGCGATATTGAAAGGCATGTCGGCCTTCTCTGTCATAGTGAAGGAAGCGCTGAAATCCTCATCGCCGCTTACGGTAATCTCTTCGGAAAGATCGGCGTAGCCCTCGCAAGTGGCAGTGAGCACATAGGTGCCTTCCCATACATTGGCAAAGTGCAGAGCGCCTTCGCCATCGGCGACAGCGCTGTAGCTATGTGTGCCTTCTTTCTCGACGAGGACTGCCTTTGCGGCCGCTGTCGTCTCGCCGGGAGCATTGCTGAGCAGTGTCACGTCGACAGCCGACGTGAGCTGGCGGGGCACAACTTCCGAGAACACAGGGTACGAAACTTCGTCGCCGGTGTAAACGGCCTTCACGGCATAGCGATAGAGCCCCTTGGCGGCATTGCTCCATGTGGCGTCGGTATAGGTGGCTTCGGCCACGGGACTTTCGGTGAGGAGAGTCCAGTCGGCCTGACTGGACTGCGAACCATCGGGCAGGCGCCATACATTGTAGCCGACAACGGGAGCACTGTCACCGACAGCCTGTGCGGCCTTGCGCGGAGCGCCGAGAGGACGGCCTGTGGCGCGCAGACAGAAATTATAGGCGAACAACGGCCCTGTACCGTCGCTATTCTGCCAGTGGAAGGGCATTTCGGGCAATGTATAGTTGTACGACAGCCACATCTTGTTGTGCAGAACGGGATAGCCGTCGTTGCGGGTGCCGTCGGTATTGCCGTCGAAATAGAGGCGCGAATCGCCGCGCAGTGCGAAGAGAGCGCCGCGGGGTGCTACGACTGGATGAGTGAACGTCACGTCGACCCAGTTCCACGAATCGCCTTTGACAGTCTGTTCATAAAGGATGTCAGTGGTGGGTTCGCCGTTCTCATCGAGGTCAAATACCACGATACCTATATCCTTATAGTTGTCGGCCTTGAAGCTCATGCCTGTGAACACAGCCGGAGTGTCGTAAACAGTACCGGTGACAGTGTTTTCTCCTACAAATGGACTCATGCTGTAGCTGTTGATGAGCCCTGCCTGACCGTCGTCGTAGCGGAAGGACTCTTCTTTGTCGACGGGAGCATCCCAGGACAGACTTACCTTGGTGCGGTCATAGTCGTGCTTGACATTGGCGGGAGCCGTCAGTTTCTCCTGAAGCACGATTTCGCCCAGGTTCACCGGCCCGTCACCGAGGTCGGCAAGAGTGATTACTTCGGGAAGATAGTTGGTTGCCATCACCTCTACGGAGTAGCTGCCTGTCGCATATACACCTTCAATCGAGAAGCTGCCGTCGGGCGCTGTCACGGCGGTGTAATCCTTGTAGCCGTTGACGTAGACCGAAGCGTCGCCGAGAGGCTTGCCGCCGGCGTAGCGCACAGTACCGCTGATGCTTGTTGCAGGAATGGCGTCGATTGCTTCCGTAAGCGCTTTAGCTTCGTTGGCAGCGAAGGTCAGCGACAGCGTTCGGGTGATATATCCGAACTTCTCTATCGTCACTTTGTAGGTGCCTGGGTCTATCTCGATAACGCTGACGTTGCCGTCGGCATCGGTAGTGTATGTGCCGTCTTTGCCCTCAAACGATACAGACGCATCGGCCAGGGCTTTGCCCCCGGAATCGGTGACAGTGAGCGCGAGACGGGCTGCATGATTCTCTTCGATTTTAACTCCGCCGAAGTACAGGGCCGGATAGCCGGCAGCCCACTTGGCGTGCACACCGATATGGTATGTGCCGCTTTCGGTGATTGCGGGCAGATATACAATGCGGCGCTGCGGGTAGTAAACACCGACAGATTCGGAACAGAACTGTTCCGTAAGCGCTTCAGAAGTTGCTCCGCTGCCAAAATGCAGGGTATAAGCCGGAGGATAGTCGCTGTTCATGGCGCCGATATTATAGGAAATTTTGTATTCCTTTCCGGCCTCGAGCTTAAGAGCCGGAGATATCAGCCATTCATCGCAGGCGTAGGAGAATGTACTGCGGACGAGCATGGCCGGATTGCCGTAATTGGCGGTGTACTGCCACGAATATCCGTCGGCGTTTACATCTTCCGACGTCCACATCACAAGATCTTTTGTATTGGAGAAGTCACATTCATAGGGCAGTTCGATGCCGTCGCCGACAGCCACCATGTCGCTGACACCGGCAGCACTTTCCTTGCCATGACATACTGCTGTGACAGAGTACTGGTAGACGTCCGTCTTTTCCACCTCGTCGGAAACCGATGTGGCCGAAATTCCTGTCGCAATTACCTTACCGTCGGGTATGCGGCTCACATTGTACGTCACCGCCGTGGCATCGATCCAGCCGCCGCTGGCTCCTTCGGTGACAGCAGCCCACGAAATGTCGGCTTTCGGACCATTGACAGAAACCTTCACCGACGTAGGAGCGGCTGGAGCATCGGCGCCTGTGTATGTCTTGCAGACAGCCGGAGCGCCTTCGCCCACGGCGTTGATGAGTATCACTTTGAAAACGTGCAGGCCGTTGCCGGTGGTGGCGTTCACAGTCACAGTCTGTCCCGGAGTCACAGCTTCGAAAGGAACATCAAGGACTGTATCGTCGCACAGAATTTTCCAGCCGGTGATGGCGCCGAGTTCCTTACCGTCGACCGTCAAGCCCGGCACAGTGAAGCTTATAGTTATATTGTCATCGTGTGCCGGATTGGCGACCGTAAAACTTTTGGCTGCGGCAGGAGTACCGTCCGCAGCCAGTTTGAACGGAATATACATACCGGTGAGCTCACCGTTGCTGCCGACAGATGTCAGTGTTTTGGCCATACCGTCGGTAAGGTTTACCTCGTACATGTAGCCGTTGTACCTCGAAGAACCGGCCCAGAAGAGCCGGCCGCTTTTGCGGTCGAATTCCATGCTCTGCATGTAGTCGCCCATGCTCATAGTCCGTCCCACGGTCTGGAGCTTGCGGCTGTCATCGAGTTTATAAGTATAATATACTGTTGTGTTGCCACGGCCCACCATATAGATTTCGCCTTCGTAAGAAGCGGCGATTCCGACCATAATCTGCATGGGGAGGTCGGCATAGACAGCAGCCACCGAGCCATCTGCAGGATTGATTTCAGCCACAGCGGTGGAGTTGCCGCCATAGTGGTAGATGCCCAGCAGCTTGCCGCGGGAATAGTCGTAGGTCATATCGACATAGAGCGGAGCTCCCTCTGCACAGTCGGCAAGCTTTGTGAAAGCTCCGGTAGCAAGATCGACAGTATTCCATGTCTGAGGAGTGGCCGGCGAACCGGCATATGTCATCGCATAGTAAGTGCCGTCAGCCATTGCGCCGGCCGACACATCGTCGCTCTTCGCCACAAGAACAGGCGACACTGAGTTTTCGACCGGGAAAGTGTAGAGTCCCACGTCGCGGCCACTGTCGTCACTGATGAGGAAACCGTAAGCGAGCGGCGATTCCGATTCCACCGCATTGCCTGTCAGTTCACCCACAGCCCATGCGGAGCCTATCAGTGCGACTCCGGCCATGGACAAAATGAATTTCTTCATAAAAACGGAATAAATAAAATTGGTTTATATCTATTCCGCAAAATTACTCAACTTCGGGCAGATTTTCAGCAGAATCGCTGTCAAAATGTTCTAAAAAACGGTCCGGAAGGTCTTTTTTTGCTTTCGCTCCGAGTTTGGTAAGCTCGTCGGCCCGCGATATTAGATTTCCGGTGCCGGTCGACAGCTTCGACATGGCTGAGGCAAATGCACGTCCGGCGGCGCCGAGCGATTTCTCGATGCCTTCCATATCGGCGAGAAATCCGTTGAGTTTGTCGAGCATCAGGCCGGCGCGACGGGCAATCTCGAGGGCGTTGCGGTTCTGCTTGTCGTGGCGCCAGACGGTTTCGACAAGACGTATCACCGACAGCAGATGTGTGGGCGATATTATGAGCACACGAGCATCGAAGGCCGACTGCCACAGGGTCTCGTCGAGTTTCATGGCGGCCATGTAGGCGCCTTCGTGAGGTATGAACATGAGCACGAAATCGGCGCGCTCGTCGCCGACAATATCCTGGTAGGATTTCCGGCGCAGTTCGTCGACGTGCTTACGCACCGACCGCACGTGGGCGGTGGCGAAAGTGCGGCGCTGCTCATCGTCATCGGTGTTGACCATGCGCAGATAGTCCTGAATCGATACTTTG
Source organism: uncultured Porphyromonadaceae bacterium (assembly GCA_902462525.1). Classification (GTDB taxonomy): domain Bacteria; phylum Bacteroidota; class Bacteroidia; order Bacteroidales; family Muribaculaceae; genus CAG-873. Next base: position 13,981 of record CABQCA010000029.1, read on the forward strand.
GAGTCGATGATGAGCTTGCGGCCTTCGGTGTAGTTTATTACCACGTCAGGACGCAGCGAACGGCCTTCGCCATCAGTGACGGCACCCTGCACGGTGTAATCATAGCCGCGGCGGAAACCGCTGCGGTCCAGAATATTGTTGAGAATCATTTCGCCCCAGTCGCCCTGCACCTTCACGTTTCCACGCAGGGCATCGGTGAGTTTACGCGTCTCAAGCCCGATGTCGTGGTTTAGCTGCATGAGCTCGCGCACACGGTCGCCGAGCGACAGCCGTTCGGCCGATTCACGGTCGTAGCGGGCCGTGAAGTCGCGCTTGAACTGCTCGAGGTTCTCGCGCATGGGAGCCAGCACTTCGGCAAGACCGCGACTGTTCTGTTGCCGCAGGATTTCGGAATTGCTCACAAGCACCTTGGCGGCAAGGTTCTGGAACTGCTGTTCAAGCTCTGCGGCATGGCGAGTGCGGTCGGCGACAATGCGCTCGTTCTCGCGCTCGAGCGAAGCGACACGTTCCTGGAGACGGGCGTTTTCGGCTGTCAGACGTACATTTTCAGCGCCTGCCACATCGGCCGACCGCCGCCCGAGCACAAGCGCCGTCACGGCCGCTGCAAGAGCCACGGCAAGTATTATGATAGCGACAGTCATTCTCAGTCGTAAACTTCGGCATCGGCGAAGGCTGTTCCGGCAAGGTCCTTGTCCGACAGAATCATTTCCTCGCGCTTCAGAGGCCACTCTATGGCAAGATCGGGGTCGTCGAAGCGTATGCAGCGCTCGGCCTCCGGGCAGTAGTAGTTGTCGGTCTTATACTCGAACTTCGCAGTTTCGGAGAGCACGGCGAAGCCGTGAGCGAAACCCCGTGGAATAAACAGCTGGAGTCCGTTGTCGGCAGAGAGTTCCACTGCCACATGGCGGCCGAAAGTCGGCGATGAGCGCCTGAGGTCAACCACCACATCGACAATGCGGCCGACGGTCACCCGCACATATTTGCCCTGCGAATGTTCGCCGAGCTGATAGTGCAGGCCGCGCACCACACCTCGGCGCGACAGCGACTCGTTGTCCTGCACGAAGTCGGTACAGAGGCCTGTGGCGTCCAGAAAGTCACGGGCGCGGAACGTTTCACAGAAATAACCGCGGGCATCGCCGTAGCGCACAGGCTCCATGAGCCACACTCCTTCGAGATCAAGCCTGGTATATTTCATAGTTCTCTGCCCTCAAAAGCGTTAAGATCTTTTCGCCACTGATCGGCCACAGGCACAGCTTCGGCTGTACGCGGGTCGAAGCTCACCATCACGGTGCGGCATATGCACTTCACCTCGCCGGCAGCGCTTACAATGCGCTGCTCCATAATTAACGAGCTGACCGAGATGGAAACTACGGCTGTAAGCACTTCGAGCTGCTCGGTGACGTAGGCCGGGTGGTAGAAATCGCAGTTGATATTGGCCACGACGAGTCCCAGACGCATGGGATCGAACTTACCGTCCATGAACTGCATGAAATAGCGCATCTTGGCAAGGTCGGCGAACTGGAGGTAGACCGAATTATTGAGATGGCCGAACATATCGATGTCGTTGAACCGAATCTGCACCGGCGTACGGTGGCGGAAAGGATATTTTGCTTCGGGTACTTTCATAAAAATCGTATTGCGGTTATAACTTCGGCGCCGACTGCTTCGTTGAGGTGCTGCACGAGCGACTCGCGGATGTACGAAAGTTCCTCGCGCAGGGGCGCCGACACTATCTGCACGTTGAGCGTGCGGTCTTTCACAAAAATGCGTCCGGTGTAGGAAGCGATGTTACGGCCGACCACATCGGGCCACACCGACTCGATGGAGCGGCGGTTGAACTCGGGCCTCAGCCCGGTGCTGTCGATCATCTGCCGGATCACAGCATCGATACGCATTGGTTCTGCACGCTTCATGGCCGGTCGGTGGCTACAAGTGTGAAAACACCGTTCTCCACATGCCACAGACGGCAGGTGTCGGGGCCGGCTTCGGTGGGAATGTCGGCCACGATTTCGTCGAGATGCCTGCGGTTTGTATCGGTAATGAAAATCTGGCCGAAACTCTCGGTGCTGCCCACTATGGCCATGATGCGGCGCACCCGGCCGGCGTCGAGCTTGTCGAAGATATCGTCGAGCAGCAGCAGTGGCTTCACGCCGAGGCTCCGGTGCAGCAGTTCGTACTGTGCGAAGCGCAGCGCCGAGGTAAAGGTCTTGGTCTGGCCCTGCGAGGCCGAGCGGCGCACGGGCATACCGTCGAGAACGAACTCGATGTCGTCGCGGTGAGGCCCCGACGAGGTGTATTTCAGGACAGCGTCGCGGCTGCGGGCGTGGCGCAGATGTGCGGCGAGGCCGCCGTCGGCGGTGTAGTCCTTTGTGGCATATACCAGCGCCGGAGTTTCGTCACAGTCGGCGATGGCCCGGTAAAACGGGAGGAAGATACTGCCGAGCTTTTCAATGTTTTCGCGGCGACGGGCAGCGATGTAGTCACCGGCAACTTCGAGCTGCGCCTCCAGAGCATCGTAGAGGCCGCTGTCGGCACACTCCATTTTCAGGAGCTTGTTACGCTGTTCCAAAGCGTGGTTATAGCGGATAAGGGCGTCGAGGTAGGCAGGGTCGCGCTGCGATATTATCTGGTCGATGAAGCGCCGGCGCTCGGCCGGCTCACCGCCAACCAGATTCATGTCGGCAGGCGAAAGGAGTACCAGCGGAAAGGCTCCGATGTGACCGGCGAGACGCTTGTATGCCTTGCCGCCGCGCTTAAAGGTCTTGGGCCGGCCGGGCTGTACGGCCGCGGTGACCTCCTCGTCGAGGCCGCGGCGAAAGTAGCGGCCCCGCAGCATGGTGAAGCCGTCACCGCGCCGCACGAGCATGGCGTCCTGCGCACCGGTGAAACTGCGGCAGAAACTCATGAAATACAGGGCATCGAGAAGATTGCTCTTTCCCATGCCGTTGTCGCCTAAAAAACAGTTGATTTTAGACGAAAAACACAGTTCGGCCGATGCGATGTTTCTGAACGATGTGAGACTTAACTCGCGGAGTATCACTTTCTAAACGCTTTGTCGAAGAAATAGAGATGGTAGCGGATAGAGTTCGCCCAGTATTTATGGCTGTGGTTTCCGGGGCGCGAGGTGTACTCGTGGGGCACACCGGCATCGAGCAGGGCCTTGTGAAGAGCTTCGTTGACACCGGCGAAGAAATCCTCCGAACCGCAGTCGAACACTATATTCAGTCCGGCATCCTTCATCTGCGGCACAAGCGACGCAACGGCATGTCTCTGCCACAGTTCGGGGTCCTGTTCATAGGTCTTGCCAAGAAGTTCTGCCATTTTCCAGCGTTTGGTGAATTTTGTTATATCCACTCCGCCGCTCATGCTTCCGGCATTCCTCCAGATGTCGGGGTGGCGTGTGGCGAGCCAGAGAGCACCATGGCCTCCCATACTGAGACCGGTGATGGCACGCTGCGAAGCATCGGCCTTTGTCGGGTATTTCGAGTCGATATACGGCACAAGTTCCTTGGTGATGAAGCTCTCCATCTGCATTCCGGGCTGTGCGGGTGAATCCCAGTACCAGCTGTCGCGGCCGTCGGGCATCACAAAAATCATGCCGTAGCGGTCGGCAAGTTCGCCAAGTCGCGGCTCAGTGGTGCAGGTCCAGTCCTTGTAGCTGCCGGTATATCCGTTGAGGATATACACGGTTGGAAAACGCTGGCCCACTTCGCCGCGGGGGGTGATGACGACAGCCTTCGCAGGGCCGGGAATGTATTTTGCAGCCACCGACACAGTATCGGTGGTATAGGCTTTGGCCGAAAGAACGGCCACCGCCGCAATAATAGCCAGAAGTATTTTTTTCACTGTCTGAAATTTGATTAGCGTACCTGCAAATTTAGACAAAATTTCGGTAATATCACCCCCACGGTACAAAAAACAGCTTACATTTTATAAGTCAGCATCAGATCGTGATATAAGCGGACAATTTTTATCAAATAGACCGATAACAAAAACGCCCGGGCGTATATCGTCCGGGCGCTGATTGTATTGTCGCTATATTCTTATTCAGGGTCGATTTCGAGAACTTCGACATCGAACACCAGCATTTCGTTGGGACCGATACCTGCGGCGGGCTGTCCTTCAGGACCGTATGCAAGTTCGCCGGGAATATAGAGGGTGGCACGTCCTGTCTTGCCCAGAAGCATTATACCTTCGCGGAAGCCGGGTACTACGCCCTGAAGATTGAAAGTGGCGGGGGTGCGTCCGTCGGTGCTGTCGAAGACAGTGCCGTTGAGGTGCTTGCCGGTGTAGTTCACAACTACGGTCGAGTTTTCCTTGGGTTTGTCGCCCTGACCGGCATCTTCAATCTTGTAGGAAAGACCGCTGGCTGTTGTTGCGATATTCTCGCCGTCGGCTTTGAGTTTAGCCACATATTCCTCGCCTTTTTTCACATTTTCCTGCGCTTCGGGCGACTGGGCTTTTTCAGCAGCTTTTTCGGCAGCGGCCTTCTCGCGGGCCTCCGACATCATGCGCATCATTTCCTGACGAATCATCTGCCCCTGCTCGGGCGAGATGCTGTCGGCAAGGAAAGCCTGCTTGAAAGCCGCGAGAGCCTTGGCACGGTCTATGTAAATGCCCTGTTCTTCGAGCTGGCTCATCTCGCCAAGCATCTGCAGACCGATCTGCAGACCGATCTGAGTGCTGCGGTCGCCATTGGAACCGAACACAAGCTGAAGTCCGCGCAAGAACTCGGTCTTGTCGATAGGATTCTGGGTATTGGTCGAAAAGTCTTGGGCAAGAACAGTGCCTACATACTGACCGTAGACATTGGTAAGAGAATCGTTTGCCGCTTTGCACGACGAAGCGTCGCCGTTGCATTTGCCGCACGATGCCATAGTCATGGCTATGGCGACAAGGGCGCATGCGCCCGAAATCAATTTTTTCATTGTATTTTTGTGTTGTATATTTTATTTCTTCCCTACTACTTCAATGAGAGTGACATCGAAAATCAGCGTCTGGTTAGGACCTATGCCCGGCACCCCCTGAGGACCGTAAGCCAGCTCCGACGGAATGTAGAGACGCCATTTCGAGCCGGCGTTCATCAGCTGGAGAGCTTCAACCCAGCCCGGAATCACCTGTGTGACGCCGAAAGTGGCCGGCTCGCCGCGTTCTTCGCTCGAATCGAAGACTGTGCCGTCGATAAGTTTGCCGGTGTAATGCACAGTCACCTGATCGGCTTCCGTCGGTTTGGGACCGTTGCCCTGAGTGATGACTTCGTACTGAAGGCCCGAAGGAAGAGTTAGCACTTCGGCACGTTTTCCGTTAGTCTCAAGGAATTCCTTTCCGGCTTTGGCATTTATCGAGGCCATAGCCTGAGCTTCTTCCTGCTGTTTTTTCTGAAGGTCCATGAAGAACGACTGCACGACAGCCTTGGCCTCTTCCGAACTCATTCTGGGGGCAGCGCCATAGAAGACTGCCGACAGGGCGTCGGTAAAGTCGGGCACACTTATTTTTTCGATACCCGAGGCACGGAAGTTGTATCCGATGCTCAGACCGAGAGCATAGCTGAGGCGGTCGAATTCTTTATTGTCCATAATAAATCTGTATTTTGTTCTATGTTAGAGTTTGCAAAGATAAGCTTTTTCACGCTATTATCACTAATAACCCAACAAAAAACTCACCCATAAGGTTCTGCCACAGCCCGGAAAGCCTGTCGGCACAAGCACACAGCAGGCTACTGCCGTGTCGGAGGGCAGCAGCCTGCTGTAATGTAATATGTGGTGAAGGATATTTATTTGTGGCAGGCGCCAAGAGCTTCGCAGCACTTGTCAGTTACGTAAGCCCAGTCGGCAGCGGCAACACGGTCCTTGGGGAAGAGCTTGCTGCCCATGCCTACGTAGTCGGCACCGGCGCCGAACCAGCCGCCGAGATTTTCGGGTGTAGGCTCTACACCGCCGGTGACCATGATTTTTGCCCAGGGCATGGGAGCCTTGAGACCTTTGACAAACTTCGTGCCGAGGACATCGCCCGGAAAGACCTTGCACACCTCGCAGCCGGCTTCCTGTGCGGCGCCCACCTCACTGACACTGCCGCAGCCCGGGATGTAGGGCACCTGACGGCGGTTGCACACG
>CABQCA010000030.1 GCA_902462525.1 uncultured Porphyromonadaceae bacterium
CTCAGGGGCTGGCCGTGTGTGGAGCACTGGCCTTCGAAGCAATCGCCGTCGGCTTTTACGGCACCCTTGCCCATTGTGGTGTGACCGATGATGAGAGTGGGCCGTGCGGTTTCGGCCTGGGCCTTTACGATGGCGTCGGCGATCTCGACAGGATCGTTGCCGTTGACTTCGAGCACGTTCCAGTGCCATGCACGGTATTTTGCGGCGTAGTCCTCGCGGTCGACGGCATCGACCATGGTGGAGAGCTGCACCTTGTTGCAGTCGTAGAACATGATGAGGTTGCTCAGGCCGAGGTATCCGGCGATACGGCCGGCGCCCTGGCTGATTTCTTCCTGCACGCCGCCGTCGGATATGAAGGCGTAGGTTTTATGTGCCACTGCGTCGCCGAAACGTGCTTCAAGGAAGCGCTCGGCGATAGCGCAGCCCACGGCCATGGTGTGTCCCTGGCCGAGAGGCCCTGATGTGTTTTCGACGCCGCGTTCGGGGTCGAGTTCGGGGTGGCCTGGTGTGACGGAACCCCACTGGCGGAACTGCTTGAGTTCGTCCATTGTATAGTGGCCGGCGAGAGCGAGCACAGAGTAGAGCATCGGCGACATGTGGCCGGGGTCGAGGAAGAAACGGTCGCGTGCGAACCATGTGGGATCGTCGGGATCGGTGACAAGGAACTGTGAGAAGAGAACGTTTACAAAGTCGGCGCCGCCCATGGCGCCGCCGGGATGGCCAGATTTGGCTTTTTCCACCATCGACGCAGCGAGAATACGGATATTGTCGGCTGCGCGGTTGAGAGCGTTAGTGTTCATTCGGTTACTGAGGTTTTATATGGATTTGGTTTTAGATTAAGGAGCGGTCCGCAGGCGTTGCGGAAGCACTGTTACCCGCATTTTGTCGCATACGGGTACCACGCGGTTAGCGACTTTATTATAATAATAAACTTTCACGGGCAATTCGCCGGCGGGTGTGATGCCGTTGACTTTGAAGATGTCGTCGGTGAGGGTGAATGTTCCGTTTTTGTTTGTCACGGCTTTTGTGTACTCGTGGTCGCGGTAAATGTAGGATATGAAGAAGTAATGGTCGGCGTCGGTCGACATTCCCGAGGCCACATCCATCGAGCCGAGGATGTAGAAATGGGCGGAAAGTTTGTCGCGTAGTCTGCGTATAGGCGTAGTGGCACCAATCGATGCTGTCATGGATTTGCCGAGGGAGGTCAGACCGCCGGTGCGGTCTGCGGCTTTGCCTTCATCTTCTGCCACGAGTACGTGGGTTTCGCCTGTTGCGGTGTCGACCACTTTCATGGCGTGGAGCGGTGCTTTCCAGCGTATGGATTCGCCGCGGTTGAAAGTATCGTTCACTCGTAGTGAACGCCCTCCGACTTCAATGGTCGGAGTATTCAGCGACACAATACGCAGTTCGGCTCTTGCGCACAGGCACAGGAGCATACAGACAGCATAAGATGCAAATCGAAGCATATAGCGCTTGAAGATAAGTTTCAGACAGCGGTGACAGAAGCCTTTTCGGCAGCCGCACATTTGCCGAAGCAAATTTACGAAAATTTTTTAATAAAGTACTTTTCCCTATAAAAAATTACTTATCAGAGGAGAGCGGGCCGGTTCGAAATTCAGCATTCAAAACTCATAATTCGGCTGCGAGGGCGCGGATGGATGCCATGTCGCCGGGGTGCAGGCGGCTGTGGAGTGTAAGGGGGTTACTGACGACTGTCATATCCTTCATGGTGGCAAGTGCCTCGGCCATAAGGCGCGCTGCAACGGGCGCCCAGCTGCCGTTTTCTACGAGGACTATGCGTCGGCATCGCAGATTCTTGCATTTGATGTGATGCAGGAAACTGTGCATGGCCGGAAAGAGACCGCCGTCGTAGGTGACGGAGCACAGCGCCATCCGGCCAAGGCGGAAAGCCTCGGCTACGGCATAGGACACATCGTGGCGGCTGAGGTCTATCAGCACGACTTCTGGCGCGCCATTGGCGTATAGTTCTGAGGCGAGAAGCCGTGCAGCCCCGGCGGTTCCGCCGTAGACCGATGCGTAGGCTACAAGTACGCCGTCTGATTCTGGTTCGTAGCGGCTCCAGAGGTCGTAGAGATGAAGATAGTGAGTGAGGTCGCCGGTGAGCACCGGGCCGTGAAGAGGTGCGATGGTCGCAAATGCAGAGGTGGCGAGCTTTTTGATTACTGCCTGCACCTGAGCGCCGTATTTTCCGACGATGTTGGTGTAGTAGCGTCGTGCTTCGGCGTCCCACGATGCGTCGGTGGCGGCGCCGTACATGCCGAAGGTGCCGAAGGCGTCGGCCGAGAAGAGTATGCCGGCGGTAGTGTCGAGGGTCATCATCACCTCGGGCCAGTGTACCATAGGGGCGGTGATGAAGCGCAGTGTGTGCCGGCCCAGAACGAGGGTGTCGCCTTCGCTTACGGTGCGGACCCGGGTGGTGAAGTCGATGTCGGCGAAGAAATCGGCCAGCATGGCTGCTGCCTTGGCCGTGCATACTATCTTTATGTCGGGAAATCGGGCCACGAGGGCACCGACGCTTCCGGAGTGGTCGGGCTCGACATGCTGCACTATCAGATATTCCGGTGTTATTTCGGTGGCTGATACGGACGACAGCCAGTCGGAGCAGCGGCGTGTGTCGACGGCATCAACTATTGCCGGGCATGTGTCGGCTATCAGATATGAGTTGTATGAGATGCCTTCAGGAATGGGGTACTGAGCCTCGAAGAGGTCGAGATTGTCGTCGTCGGCACCGATATATATAATATCGTCGTGTAATCGTTGCATATTCGCTACTGTTTGAGGCTGCAAATTTACGCATTTTTTCGCAAACTTTTTTTGAAGATGCTATTGCCGATAATTCAAAGAAAAGCGCTAAATTTGTGCAAAATACCAAAGAAACATAAAGATGCAGTATAATTTCGACGATATTATCGACCGTCATGGCACGGCAGCGGTGAAAATCGACCGTCTTGACGCCGTGTTCGGCCGTCATGATTTAACACCTCTATGGATAGCCGATCTTGATTTCGCGGTATGCCCCGATATCACCGAAGCTCTCCGCAAACGTCTGTCACATCCTGTGCTGGGCTATTTTGAGGCTTCCGACGGCTACTGGCAGGCTATAATCGACTGGAATCTGCGTCGCCACGGCTTCGGCATAGCCCGTGAAGAGCTGGCGTTCGTTCCGGGAGTGGTGAAGGGTATTGCTCTTGCCGTCAACTATTTCACCCGCGAGGGTGACGGCGTTGTTATCCAGCCCCCTGTCTACACTCCTTTCCGTACTGTCGTGGAAGGCAACGGCCGCCGCGTGGTTGATAATCCGCTTATCTACGACGGCGGCAGCTACCGCATGGACCTCGACGGCCTCCGCAGGGTGACAGAGGCTGAAAAGCCGCGCATGATGATATTGTGCAACCCTCACAACCCCATCGGCATTCAGTGGGATGAGGCCACTCTCGCCGAAGTGGGCCGTATAGCCCGTGCCGCCGGCATGGTGGTGGTGAGCGACGAAATACACGGCGACCTCATGCTTGAAGGGCGCCGTCATGTGCCCTTCCTTGCTGCCGGCGCCGACGCCGAAGCTGTGGGAATAATGCTCGGGGCTCCGTCGAAAACGTTCAATATTCCGGGTCTTGTAAGCTCGTGGATGGTAGTGAAGAATCCTGAACTGCGGAAGCCTTACTACAACTGGCTCGAGGTCAATGAATTTTCAGCACCGGTGATGATATCGGCCATCGGAGCCGAGGCCGCCTACCGCAACGGCGAGGCGTGGCTCGACTGTATGCTCGGCTATGTGCAGGGCAACATCGACTTCGTGGTCGACTACGTGCGGGAGAACATACCGCAGATAAAAGTGGTGCGTCCGCAGGCATCGTTCCTTGTATGGCTCGATTTCCGCAGTCTCTGTCTCTGCCACCGCGAACTCATGGACCTTCTCCTCGACAAAGCGCACCTTGCTCTCAACGACGGCTCGATGTTCGGGCCTCAGGGCGACGGCTTCGCCCGTCTCAATGTCGGCACACCGCGGGCGGTTCTCGCCGGAGCTCTCGAAAGCCTGCGAATGGCAGTGTGCAGTACCGTTCATTAATTGTCTGCCGATGGATTACCGTATATTACCTCCCGAGGGCATTGTCGAAACCGAAGTTTCGCTTCCCCGGAGCAAAAGCATAAATGCCCGCGCCATAGTCATGGGCGCCATTGCCGGAAAAAAAGTGTCGCCGGCTGCGTGCACCGACACCGAAACTCTTGCCGCCGTACTCTCCTCGCCGCTTGAAGGCACTGTCGATGTAGGTGCCGCCGGAACCGCCATGCGCTTTCTGTGCGCGCTTGCCGCGGCTACCGATGGCTGCGAGTGCACACTCACCGGTACCGAACGCATGCTCCACCGTCCCATAGGCCCGCTTGTCGACGCGCTGCGCAGCCTTGGCGCCGATATCGCCTACGAAGGCGAGGAGGGATTCCCGCCGGTGCATGTCCGCGGGCGCCGTCTGACAGGCGGACATATCGCTGTCGACGCTACTGTCAGCTCGCAGTTCATTTCGGCGCTGATGATGGTGTCGCCGCTTATGGCCGCGCCGCTCGACATCGAACTGCGCGGTATGGTAGGCTCCCTTCCTTATATCAATATGACGGCCGGAATGATGAGAAACCGCGGCGTGAATGTAGAGGTAGAGCCGCTGAGGGTTGTTGCAGACAACACGCCCTACTGTCGCGAGGCCGACGACTCCGAACCCGACTGGAGCGCGGCTGCGTTCTGGTACGAGATAGCGGCGCTGAGTGCCGGCTGGGTTACTATCGCCGGGCTTAAATCCCGGTCGCTGCAGGGCGACAGCGCCGAAGCGGCCGAATTCGAGAAATTAGGTGTCCTCACCGAGTACACCGGCGAAGGCGCCGAGCTGTCGGCGACGCCTGATCTCTACAGCCATCTCGACATCGATCTCAGCGGTATGCCCGATGCCGTGCCTGCTCTGGCGGTGACGGCCTGCATGGTGGGCATACGATTCCGCTTCAGCGGTGTAGGCGCGCTTCATCACAAAGAATGTGACCGTATCGAGGCGCTGATTGCCGAACTCGAAAAGCTCGGATTTGTACTTGATACCGAAGGCTACGGCACTGTGCTGTGCTGGGACGGCACACGCCGTCCGGTGACGAAACTTCCGGTGTTCGACACCTATGCCGACCACCGGATGGCCATGGCGCTTGCTCCGGTGTCGATTTTTGTGCCCGGCATAGTGGTGCGCGACGTCGAAGTTGTGGCAAAATCATATCCTTCGTTCTGGCAGGACCTTGAAGCCGCCGGCTTCACCCTTCTCGATCCTGCCGCTCCGATACCGGCATCGTCAGAATGTTAACGTTAATTCTTCTTGCAGCTATTGTCGGTGTGGGGCTGGTTCTCTGGCTCGAACACCGGCATCACCTGCGGCGCGAAGCCGAGCGACAGCCCTCGGACACCGGTGCCGGGGTGAAGCCCGATGAAAAGCCTGAAGCGGAGGAGCCGCAGGAGGAATGCTGCGGCATGCACATGACATGCGAGCGTGATTCTCTGCTTGCCGCCGTGTCGGAGAAAATAGAGTACTACGACGATGAGGAACTCGACCGGTTCGCGGGCCGGGAGTCCGATGTCTACACCGATTCGGAAATCGAGGAGTTCCGCGACATCATGCTTACCATGCGTCCCGACGAAATCGCCGGGTGGGTGCGCAGTCTGCAGCTCAGGAATATACAGCTTCCGCAGGCTGTCCGCGACGAAATTATTATGATAGTGGCCGAGGCCCGCTCGGCAGTTTCGCACAATGCTTGAATATTTCGACTATTCTTTTTTTCGCTATGCCATTGTCGGCGTGGCGCTCATAAGTCTCTGCGCTGCAACCATAGGCACATATATAATATCGCGCCGCATGGTGGCCATTTCCGGCGGCATCACTCACGCCTGCTTCGGCGGCCTCGGGCTGGGCTACTATCTCGGCATAAGTCCGGTGCTTACGGCGGCTGTGTTCGCTGTGGCCTCGGCTCTCGGCGTCGACTGGCTGTCGGGCCGGCTGCGTGTGCGCGAAGACTCGGCGATAGCTGTAGTCTGGGCCCTCGGCATGGCTGCGGGCGTGCTGTTCGTGTTCATGACTCCGGGCTATGTTCCGGAACTCAATTCGTTTCTTTTCGGCAACATACTCACAGTGTCGGGTTCCGACCTTGTGGTTTTCGGGGCATATGCGCTGGTGTTGGGCGGTTTTTTCGCATGGCAGTACCGCAACATTGTCGCCGTGGCCTTCGACCGCGATTTCGCGCAGGTATCAGGGCTTCCGGTGCGAATGGTGTCGACGGTAATGACGGTTCTTACGGCGGTGTGCATAGTGCTTACAATCAGACTCGTCGGCATAATGCTGCTAATGTCGATGCTGTCGCTGCCGATTATCACCGCAGAGATTTTTCTGCACCGTTTTTCGAGTGTCATGACAGCTGCCGGCATCATTTCGCTGGTGTGTTCGCTGACAGGTCTATTCCTTTCGACGGTCATCGACGTGCCATGTTCGGCACTCATTGTCCTCACCATGGTGGCTACTTTCGCCCTCGGACGTGTCGCGGCACGTTGGTCGTGAAATTTTTCAGGGAAAATTTGGTGTTTTAATTGGAAAAACAGCTATCTTTGCCAATACATAACACCAACACATAAACTATACCGAACACACACCTTAACAAATCAACGTTATGGACATTAACACTATCATGGCTTCTCTCGAAGCCAAGCATCCCGGCGAAAAAGAGTACCTCCAGGCAGTGCGCGAGGTTCTTCTGTCGGTTGAAGATATCTATAATCAGCACCCCGAATTCGAGCGTAACAAAATCATCGAACGCATGGTCGAGCCCGACCGTATCGTCACCTTCCGCGTGACATGGATCGACGACAAGGGCGAAGTGCAGAACAACATCGGCTATCGCGTGCAGTTCAACAATGCCATCGGCCCGTACAAGGGCGGCATACGCTTCCACGCTTCGGTCAATCTTTCGATTCTCAAGTTCCTCGGTTTCGAGCAGACTTTCAAAAACGCCCTCACCACCCTTCCTATGGGCGGCGCCAAGGGCGGCAGCGATTTCTCGCCCCGCGGCAAGAGCGACCGCGAAATCATGCGCTTCTGCCAGGCCTTCATGCTGGGCCTGTGGAAGAACCTCGGTCCCGACCGCGACGTTCCCGCCGGTGATATCGGCGTAGGCGGCCGCGAGGTAGGCTACATGTACGGTATGTACAAACGCCTCGTCAACCAGCACGACGGCACCTTCACCGGAAAGGCACTCGAGTTCGGCGGAAGCCGTATCCGCCCTGAGGCTACCGGCTTCGGTGCTCTCTACTTTGTGCAGAATATGCTCAAGCAGCGCAACGACACCATCGCCGGCAAGACCATCGCCATCTCGGGCTTCGGCAACGTGGCATGGGGTGCTGCCCTCAAGGCTACCGAATTGGGTGCCAAGGTTGTCACTATTTCCGGTCCTGACGGCTATATCTACGATGCCGCCGGTCTCGACAGCGAGAAAATCGACTACATGCTCGAACTCCGCGCTTCGGGCAACGACGTTGTCGCTCCTTATGCCGAACGCTTCCCCGGTGCCGTGTTCTATGCAGGCCGCAAGCCATGGGAGCAGAAAGTGGACATCGCACTCCCGTGCGCCACACAGAACGAACTCAACGGCGACGATGCCAAAGCGCTGATCGCCAACGGTGTCGGCATGGTGGCTGAAGTATCGAACATGGGTTGCACTCCTGAAGCTATCGATGCTTTCATAGCCAGCCGCACTGTCTATGCTCCGGGCAAGGCTGTAAACGCCGGCGGCGTGGCTACTTCCGGCCTCGAAATGAGCCAGAACGCCATGCATCTGCAGTGGCCCGCCGAAGAGGTGGACCAGAAACTGCACACCATCATGACTGATATTCACGAACAGTGCCTTCGCTACGGCGTAGAGCCCGACGGCTACATTAATTATATGAAGGGCGCCAACATCGCCGGCTTCATGAAGGTGGCCAATGCCATGATGGGTCTCGGCGTCTGCTGATAATCTTATCCCCTAAATGAAAAGGCGGTTTCCAACCGCCGGTTCCCGCTGAGCGTAATTCTCGGCAGACCGGCGGTAGGAAACCGCCTTTCCATGCTTTCGATTGCTTTCGTTTGGGCTTTTTTTGATAATTTTTGTGAAAAGAATCGATTTTATTGGTGAATGTGCTGAGAATTAGCGTGATATGTACTTTGCCGGTGTGAGGCTGATGTTACGGAATTATGAAATATTAATTATTTTGCGAAATTATTTTGTTTTATTACGAAAAAAGAAGTAATTTAACGCCCTGAAATCATATCATAGGAGAAAGCACAATATACAATTGTTAACGATGCAGTCATATTTAGTGGAAAATTTAAGTTTTGGGATGTGTGGAGAAATACGCCACGAATTTAATCTGGATTTCTGAGATGTATGATTGTATTATACCATGAATCAGAGTGTTGTAATAAAAATTATTCATTAATCTGAAATAAATCAACCCCGAACGATACGCAATTCTAATTAGTATTTAACAACGTTTTTATGAAATTTTCTAAATTTTTTATCGGACTTATGCTCGCTTCTGCTTCATGCCTGTTCTATCCGGCATGCAGCAGTAGCAACGACGAGCCGGACACGCCCGCGGTCGACGGCATCAAGGTCGAGCTTGTCCTTCCTGCGACGGTCGAAATCGAGCAGGGCGGCACCGCTTCGGTCGGTATGAAGGCCGGCAGCGATGCCAAGACCACCGACAAGGTGTTGCTTCAGGGCGCCGACAACAAATCGACCGAGTGCATCGTAAGCTCCGTTGCCAACAGCACGCTCAGCTTCACCGTGCCGCGGTCGGTGGCCGAAGGTACATATAATGTATATGTGGCACGCGGCAACAAGAAGACCGGCAACCTCGGCGCACTCACCATCAAGTACAAGAGTAATGCCTGGAAGCCCGACGAAGGCACTACGGTGTTCGGTACAGTCACCGCCGACGGCCAGCCCGTGGCCGGCGCCGTGATCAGCGACGGCGTGGACTTCGCCCAAACCGATGCCGACGGCCGCTATCAGATGAAATCGAAGAAAGCGCTCGGCTATGTGTTCATTTCAGTTCCTTCCGGCTACGAACCTCTGAAATCGGGTATTCTGCCGCTGATGTATTCGCAGCTCCAGTACCCGGGCAACACCACTCCCGAGAACATCGATTTCAAGCTTAAGAAAGTGGACCAGACGAACTACCGTCTGCTCGTCTTCGGCGACATGCACCTTGCTGACCGCACCGAGGACATCAAGCAGTTCCGCGAGTTTGCCGCCGATGTCAAGGCCAACGGCATAAAGGGCACTACCTATGCTCTGACCCTCGGCGACATGACCTGGGACCTCTACTGGTACTCGAACAAGTTCCAGTTCCCGCAGTATCTGAGCCAGATGAACACTTTGTTCGACAACTTGATGGTGTACCACACCATGGGCAACCACGACAACGACATGAACGCCACCAACAATCCCGGGGCGAAGAATCCGTTCATAGTGTCGCTGGCGCCTAACTTCTACTCGTTCAACATCGGCGGCGTGCACTATGTGGTGCTCGACGATATCGACTGCAGCGAGTACGACGGCACCTCATCGCGAAACTATACTGCCAAAATCTTCGTTCCGCAGCTCCGCTGGCTCGAAAAGGATCTCAGCTACGTGGACAAAAACACACCGGTGGTTCTTGCCATGCACGCTCCGGTGTTCTATCCTTCAGGTGCCACAGGTTTCCGCAAGGACCTCTCCAACGGCGACGAGCTGCTGCCGCTGCTCAAGGACTTCAAGACCGTTCATATCGTCACCGGCCACACCCACAAGACCTACAACGCCACTTCTAAGGCCTCGGTGCTTAGCGCATATCCCAACATCATGGAGCACAACGTGGCCGCCGTCTGCGGCGACTGGTGGTGGAGCGGACACCTCACGCCCGGCGCCCTGACCGCGCACGACGGTTCGCCTGCCGGATATGCCATGTGGGATATAAACGGTCAGGATATAAAGTGGCTTTATAAGGGTACAGGCCTCGATGAGAACGTGCAGTTCCGTGCCTATGACCTCAACAACGTGTCGTTCTCACTCGACAAGGACGTACCCAAGCTCACCAACGCCGCCATGAAGACCGAGTTCTCGAAGTACTGCGCCCAGTATCCGGAGCGCGCCGACAACAAGGTGCTCATCAATCTCTGGAACTATGACCCCGAATGGACTGTCACCGTTACCACCGAGACCGGAGAGAAATTGACCGCCACCGCCGTTCAGCGCTACGACCCTCTGCACGTGAAGGCCATGACCGCCAAGCGCTACAACAGCGCCAACTGCACCAGCACCCCGAGCTTCGTGACACAGAACTTCTGCCACTTCTTCGAAGTGACCGCCCCCAACCCCGAGGTTGACCTTACAATCACTGTCACCGACCGCTTCGGCCGTACCTTCACCGAAAAGATGGAACGTCCGAAGGCATTCGATATCGACTCCTACAAATGGTAACGAGGCTCCGTCGCGGCATAACAGGTGCCGCGGCGGAACCGATGCCACACCCTATCCACGAAAAACAAATTCCAATCACACATTATTTATTCTATGAAACTATTCACAAGACTGATGTTCGTGCTTGCGATATTGTTGTCGACCGCCTCGGCAGCTATCGCACGCGAAGTGAAAGGCACCGTCACAGACACCTCTGACGAGCCTTTGATCGGTGTCTCAGTGGTGCCCGGCAACAGCAAGACCGGCGTTTCCACCGACATCGACGGTAATTTCGCTATCGTCGTCCCCAACGGCGCAGTGACTCTCAAGTTCTCATACGTGGGATACACCGAGAAGACTGTCAACGTCGGAGCCGACGAAAACAACATTCGTGTTGTCCTTGAGGAGAGCTCCACAATGCTCGAAGAAACCGTGGTCATAGGCTACGGTACACAGAAGAAAGTGAACCTCACCGGTGCCGTGGCATCGATCGACGGTGCCAAGTTCGAGGACCGCACCGGCGGCTCTGTCACCAACATGCTCCAGGGCTCGGTGGCCGGTCTTAACGTAAGTGTGACCAACGGCCGCCCCGGTACTTCCGGCTCGCTTAACATCCGCGGTACCACTTCTATCAACTCGGCAGGCCCGCTGGTGCTCATCGACGGTTCCGTCGGTGAAATCAATGACCTAAACCCCAACGACATCGACAATATCTCCGTCATCAAGGACGCATCGGCAGCCGCAGTGTACGGTGCCCGTGCAGCCTTCGGTGTCGTGCTTATCACCACAAAGAGCGGTCAGGAGAAGGACGGCAAAGCCACCGTACGCTACAGCGGACGCTTCGGCTGGACCGCACCTACTACATCGACCGACTATGAGACACGCGGCTACTGGCACGTGTACACTGTCAACGAGTTCTTCCGTGCCGCTCAGGACACTCCTTACTGGTTCTATGACGACTACGACATGATGCAGCTTCTTGCCCGTGTCAACGACAAGACCGAACATCCTGACCGTCCCTGGGTGATTGAATCCAACCGCAAGGGCCGCAATCAGTACTACTATTACGGCAACTACGACTGGTACCACACCCTCTTCCGCGACAGCCGTCCCCAGCAGCAGCACAATATCTCGGTGTCGGGCGGCAACAAGGCCGTGCGCTACTTCCTCTCCGGCGGTTTCGACCGTCAGGAAGGTATGCTCAAGGTAATCCCCGACGTGTACAAGAAGTACAACATGCGCTCGAAAATCGATGTGAACATCAACAAGTGGGTTTCGCTGAGCAACAATACTTCGTTCTTCGGTTCGACATACGACTATCAGGGCCGTACCGGTATTGACGCCACTCTCGGCTATGTAGGCCGTCACGCTCTTTCGTGCGTGCCTATAGTCAATCCTGACGGTACACATATCCGTGATACTCCGTACTCTGACTACGCAGTGGGCAACAGCCGCCACTCCGAAATCATCGACGGCAAGCATCCCAATGTCGACAAAAAGACCGATTTTACTACTACTTTCCGCCTGAACATCAATCCCATCAAGCAGCTCACCATCACCGGCGACTTCACCTACCGCTTCTACCAGACACGCAACCAGAACCGCGGCAACAATGTGGAATTCAGTACATACCCCGGTGAAATTCTGGTATGGAACTCCGGTGCCGGTCTCAATGACCTCCGCGAAAGCATCAACACCACAAACTACTACGCTGTAAATGCCTTCGCCACTTACAAGGAAACATTCGCCAACGATCACAATTTGACCGTGATGGCTGGCTACAACTACGAGCGCCGCAATGTGGTAAACCGCGGTATGAGTGCCGAAAATCTTATCTCCGAAGATCTTACCGACTTCAACCTCGTAGGTGTGAATGATAAGGGTGACAAGATTTCCGACGTTACCGGCAGCCAGAACCAGTATGCTCTCGAAGGCATCTTCGGCCGTATCAACTACGATTACAAGGGCAAATACCTGCTCGAACTCTCGGGACGCTACGACGGTACCTCGCGCTTCGGCAAGGGTCACCGCTGGGGCTTCTTCCCGTCGGGTTCGCTGGGCTGGCGCTTCACCGAAGAAAGCTTCATGGCTCCTACACGCAACTGGCTCAGCAACGGTAAAGTGCGTCTGTCGTACGGCGAGCTGGGCAACCAGAACGTATCGAGCTACTACACTTTCCTTCGACTTATTACAAATCATAATTTCGACAGCTATACATTCGACGGTTCTACCAAGGGTGCATACACTTCGCTCGGCGATCCCATCGCATCGGACATGACATGGGAAACCTCCAAGCAGTGGGACCTCGGTCTTGACCTCGGTTTCCTCAACAACCGACTCAACTTCACCGGCGACCTCTATATCCGCGACACAAAGGACATGCTCACCGACGGCGTTGCACTTCCGTCGGTCTACGGCGCAGATCCTCCACAGATGAACACCGCTGACCTCCGTACCAAGGGCTACGAAGCCTCGATTTCGTGGAACGACAACTTCCAGCTCTTCGGTCATCCCTTCAGCTACAGCGTAGGCTTCAACATCAGCGACTACCGTTCGGAAATCACACGCTATGACAACCCGAGCAAGACCTTTGCCAAGGACTACTACGAGGGCATGCGAATAGGCGAAATATGGGGCTACCGTTTCGACGGCCTTTTCCAGACCACAGAGGAAGCTCTTGAATATGCCTCGAAAGTCGACCTCAGCGACGTGACAACAATCCGCAACAAGGGCGGCTGGCAGGCCGGCGACGTTAAGTTCGTCGACCTCAACGGCGATAACAAGATCAGCGTGGGTGCAAACACCGTCGACGATCCCGGCGACCGCACAATCCTCGGCAACTCGCTGGCATCGCTGCAGTACGGCTTCAACGCATCGTTCCGTTACTTCGGCTTCGACGTGTCAGCATTCTTCCAGGGCACCGGCAACCACTACTGGTATCCTACCGGCCAGTGCATGCCTTTCTGGGGCGCTTATTCCTACAGCTACGTATCGTTCCTCCGCAGCGACTTCCGCGACCTCATCTGGAGCGAGGACAACCCCGATGCCTACTTCCCCCGTCCTATGGCTTACGCAGCAACCGGCGGCAACCTGGCTCAGGTCAACGACCGCTACCTGCAGAATCTCCGCTACCTCCGCTTTAAGAATCTCACCATCGGCTACACTCTGCCGCAGAAGTGGACAAAGAAGGCTTATATCGAAAAACTCCGTGTGTACTTCACCGGCGAGAATCTCCACTACTGGTCGCCTCTGAAGAAGCACACCAAATGGCTTGATCCCGAAAGTGCCTACAGCCGCAGCGAACAGAACAACAACCTGGCCTACACTTTCCCCAAGACATATATGTTCGGTATCGACATCACTTTCTAATTCTCAGACTATCCTACAATGAAAAAAATATTATTAGGACTTTCGGTTGCCGCTCTGGCGCTCACCTCGTGTGAGGACGCCATCGACCTCACGCCACAGGACCGCGTGAGTCTCGACGACTATTTCAAGACGGCCTCCCAGCTGGAGATGTTCTCCAATCCACTCTACAATAATCTTCTCGACAAGGAACCTGAGCGGGAGAAGAGCGACATGTACATCACGCAGCAGCTCAGCGATGTTATGCGCGGCGGCACATTCCGCACTACCCCGACCAAAGCCGGAACCGGCGGCTGGAGCTGGGGCAATCTGCGCCGTATCAATGCCCTGATGCAGTATGCGCCCGAAAAGTGCTCCGATCAGGCCGCTGTGAACAAGTACACCGGTATCGGCGCTTTCTTCCGCGCCTACTTCTACTATGAGAAGGTGAAACGCTTCGGCGATGTGCCCTGGTACGACCATGAAATCGGTTCGGCCGACGAAGACCTCTACAAGCCTCGCGACAGCCGCGAACTTGTGATGGCCAACATAGTAAAAGACCTCGACTATGCCATCGAGAACGTTCCCGCAAAGAGCGCCGAGGCCAATAATCCTTACCGTGTGACCAAAGGTGCCGCTCTGGCGCTGAAAGCACGTATATGTCTCTTCGAAGGTACTTTCCGCAAGTACCACGGCATCAACCTCGATGGCCACGACTACCGCTGGTATCTCGAGCAGGCCGCCGATGCCGCACAGAAACTTATGGACCGCAAGGAATACAAACTCTACTCAACCGGCAAATTCGATGAAGACTACCGCGACCTCTTCGTATTCGCCGACGCCAATCCCGACGAATATATCCTCGCTATCCGCTTCTCTGCCGCCACGGGCGCATTCCATGAAGCAGCATCGTCGACACTTCAGGGTACCGGCGGCCGCCCCGGCTTCCCAATGAAGCTTGTGAACCAGTACCTGATGAAGAACGGCGATCGTTTCACCGATCAGAACGGTTGGGAAACCATGCAGTTCATCGATCAGGTGAAGAACCGCGACCCGCGTCTCGCTCAGACAATCCGAACCACCAACTACACCCGTATCGGCCAGACCAAAGTTCTTGCCGCCGATCTTGGCGCTTCGGTCACCGGCTTCCAGCCCATCAAGTTCGTGCAGGCTCCCGACGCCGACGGCCAGAATATCGACAACAAGCGCTCCACCAACGACATGCCAGTTCTCCGCTATGCCGAAGTACTCCTCAACTATGCCGAAGCAAAGGCCGAATTGGGCACCATCACTCAGGACGACCTCGACAAGTCGGTCAATCTGCTTCGTGAACGCGTAGGCATGCCTAAAATGTCGCTTAGCTTCTCGAACGCCAATCCCGATCCTTTCCTTCTCGACCCCAATTACGGTTATACCAACGTAACGGGCGAGAATCAGGGTGTAATCCTCGAAATCCGCCGCGAGGCGCCGTAGAGTTCTGCATGGAAGGTCAGCGTATGGCCGATCTTCTCCGCTGGAAGGCCGGCTACTGCCTCGATCAGGATATCCATGGCATGTACTTCCCCGGCCCCGGCCAATATGATGTCACCGGCGATGGTAAGCCCGACATTATTCTTGTCGCTTCAACAGGTGTGGCCCCCAAGCCCGGTGAAGATCAGCAGGTGTACAAAATCGGTTCCGACGTATTCCTTACGAATGGCGACAACGGCGGTCTCCTTGACTATCATACAGGCGTAAATCAGGACCGTATGGGATTCAACGAGGCCCGCGACTATTACTATGGCATTCCTACCGATGAGTTTAACCTCAACCCGAATCTCACCCAGAATCCGGGCTGGACTGATATCGACCGTAAGAATTTAAAATAATATTATAGATTCATCTCCATTTCATAAGATTATGAAGAAATTAAATATATATATGCTGGCGCTCGCTGCCGTTGCAGGCTTCACATTCACGGCCTGTGACGACGACGATACCACCACGGTGGCGAAAGCCGTGATGGCAAGCGTGCCAAGCGTTACTTTCGAAGGTATTTCGGCGCAGCCGCAGACCATTCAGGTGGTTGCCGACGCCGACTGGTACTCGGAGACTCCCGACAACATCACTGTCAGCCCTACGACAGGTCATGCCGGTACTACCGATGTCACCATCACAATCACCGACAATCTCCGCGACGGTACTCTCGACAATCCCCACGAATACGAGATTTTCTTCCGCGGCGACATCAAGAAGTCGATTGCTACGGTGCGTGTTATCCAGAACGGCGACAAGTACCGCGGCGCAACCGAGTATGAAATCTGGGAGCTTGCCACCGCACCCGACGAAACAGTGCTTGTGCTCCCGTCAATGAATGTTCTGAAAGCCTACAACGGCACCGCAGTCGTAAGCGACGGTACCGATCTTCTCTTTGTCAACGGTCGCCCCGAGGGTGTGGCCGACGGAGTTTCCGGAACGGTGAAAGGTGTCAAGAAAAGCGACAGCAACGGCAATGCCTATGTCGAGAGCGACGAGTTCGCCGCCACAGGCACTTCGGAGCAGACTCCCGGCGAACCTGTCGACATCACAGGCAGCTTCGGTTCGTTCAATGCATCTAAAATCACTTACTTCTCGCTCAGCGGTTATGTTATTGACGGCGTGGTGATGGTCGACGGTCAGTCGGGCCGCATGGTTGTTGTCGACTCAGTTGAAGGTATAGACCTCGACGCTGCCAACAACCATACCGTAGACCTCGAAGGCTACTACATCGGCAAGGAAGACGGTGCACTCCGTGCGCTTGTCAACAAGCTGACCGTAACCGGCAACTATCAGACAGTTCTCTGGCGCGAAGACTTCGAGTGGATGGAACCGTGGACATCCGTCAAGAAATCGGGGCAGACCGTAGAGACGAATGACCCTGGAGCTAAATCCGACAACCTCAAAGCTGAAAATAACGACGGAAAGAAGATTATCGACGAGTTCTATGACCGTGGGTACAAATTCCTTGCCGCCCATGCCGACAACAAGTCGGAGCGTGCTCCCGAAGAGCAGATATATATGAACGCCAACTACCTCAAGTTCGGTCTTACCGGCTATCAGAGCGGAATCATTCTGCCCGCAATGACGACAGTGCCCGAAGGAGCCAAGGTAATCCTCGCCTTCGACTGGTGCTCGCAGCGTCAGGGCACAGGCGTTTGGGATGCCACCGACCTCGTGGTAATAGTCAATAACGATGGTACCGAAACAGTATTTGAAGTTCCCGTATATCACTTCCCCCAAGATGCCAAGTACGAATGGAAGAATGCCCGCATCGACCTCTCGTCGGTAAAGGTAGATAAGAATACGAAGATTTCTATCCGCAATTCAGATGAGCAGTGGCCGAGCGCAAAGGCCCTCCGCTGGTTCCTCGACAATATCAAGATTATCGAAGTGGAATAAAGAACCCTGTTAAATACTAATCCTGTGAAAGGGTGCGGCGGCTCCGACCGTCCGCACCCTTTTTACATGGAGCGGCGGTTTTCAATTTTCAACCGCCGGACAGTGTGGGCCTGTTTCGCGAGCTGCCGGAGGTTGGAAACCTCCTCTCCATGGCGCTTTATGGGACGGCGGTTTCCAACCGCCGGGGCAGTGTGCGCCTGTTTCGCATGTTGTCGGAGGTTGGAAACCTCCTCTCCATGTAGTAGCACCGGAAAGTTCGGGAAAATGCGAAAAATCGCACAAATACGAATTTTCCGGTGTATTTTTTGTCCGATGATTTCTGATATTAGGATTTTATTTTCTATTTTTGCATTGGAAAGTTCAGAAAAATGCGAAAATCAACACAAAAATGAACTTTGCAGTGTAATTATGGAGATCCGAAGAGATATCATAGAGCGTTTTATCCGTTGGAAAGACAGTCCTGTCAGAAAGCCGATACTGCTTAAGGGTGCGCGGCAGATAGGAAAGACTTGGGCGATGGAAACATTCGGGCATGAATGTTTCGAATTCTGTGTGAAATTCGATTTCGACAGACAGCCCGAGCTTAAATCGGTTTTTCAGAATACTAAAGAACCGGAACGGATAGTGAGGGAGCTGACACTTTATTGTCAGCAGCCCATAATAGCAGGACGCACACTCATCATTTTCGATGAAATTCAGGAATGTGAGGAGGCGCTGAATGCATTGAAATATTTCTGCGACGACGCGCCTCAATATCATATTATTGCTGCGGGTTCGCTGCTGGGGGTGGCGGTGAAAAAGAAGAGAATGACTGTCCCTGTGGGTAAAGTGACAGTGATGAAGATGTTTCCGGTGACATTCAAAGAATTTTTGTACTCAAGCGACCGGCGCACCTACGACTATATAGAATCGTTGAGCAGTCTCGATCGTCTGCCTGAAATAATACTCAATAAACTGTTGCTTGAATACCGCCGGTATCAGGTGTGCGGCGGTATGCCGGAGGCTGTGGTGGCTTTGCTTGATAACAGTGGTGTAGAAGCTGTGGAGAATGTGCAGCAGGATATTCTCGACCTTTATGAACTTGATTTCGCCAAATATGCCGACGCCAGGGAAATTCCGCGCATACAGGCAATTTGGCATTCGCTGCCGGCACAGCTCTCGAAGGAGAACCGGAAGTTTATCTATAAGGTCATCCGTACGGGTGCCAGATCGAAGGACTACGAAGATGCTCTGATGTGGCTCGAACAGGCCGGCATGATTTATCGGATTTATGATATAAGCAAGCCGGGGATGCCTTTGTCGGCATATAAGGAAACAGATGCTTTTAAAATCTATGCCTGCGACTGCGGTCTGCTGCGCAGGCTTGCCAATTTGCCGGCCGCTGTGATTCTTGACACTCAGACAGCCAATTATACCGAATTCAAAGGGGCATTGGCCGAAAATACTGTTCTCGAATCGCTGATGCCGCTGCTGAAGAACGACGAACCCTCATACTGGACTTCGGCGGCTTCGGCCGAAGTGGAATTTGTGGTTCCGTGGGACATGGAAATCATTCCCATAGAAGTGAAAGCTGAAGGAAATATCAGTGGAAACAGTCTTGCTGTGTATAACAAGAAATATGCGCCGAGATACCGTGTTCGGTTTTCGTCGCTGAATATGCAGTACAACGGCGGTCTGCTGAGCTGTCCTTCGCCGCTTGCCTCGTGGTTTGACAAATTAATGTCGCT
>CABQCA010000031.1 GCA_902462525.1 uncultured Porphyromonadaceae bacterium
TTTTCTCCGCTACCGACGATGAAAATATTTAATAATATTGTGGCCGCCGCCATGCTTATGGTGGCAGCGTCGGCGGCCGGGCAGTCGCCTGACGACAGACCCGAACGCCCCGTGCTGTCGGCCTACACTCTTGAAGCGGGCTCCGCGCATCTTGCCGAAACCTACCTCTCACCGCTGAAATATTCCGGCTGGAACATAGCCCTTGGCTACGAACGCATGCAGAGCATGCGTTTTTCGCCCGAACGATGGGTGATGCAGCTTCAGAGCCGGCTCGATTTGCAGCGCACACAGAATCCGGCCCGGAACGCCCGCATGTTGGGTCTCCAATTCGACCTCCGCTGGGGCATGGCGCACCGTTGGCGCTTTGCCGAAGGATGGAGCGTATTTGCCGGCGGAAGTACCGGTGTCACCGCCGGTGCCATCTACAACACCCGCAACAGCAACAACCCCGTGGCCGCGAAAGCAGCCTGGACAGTCAATGCTCTGGGAGCAGTGGCATGGAACGGCCGCTTCGGGCATCTGCCGCTTTGTGCGCGCTATCAGGCCGAAATGCCGCTTACCGGTGTCTTTTTCTCTCCGGCTTACGGCGAACTTTACTACGAGATATATCTTGGCAACCACAGCGGCCTTGTGCGCGGAGCATGGCCCGGCAACTACTTTGGCCTGAACAATATGCTGAGCGTCGACCTGCGTTTCGGTCGCACGACTCTTCGCCTCGGTTACCGCTGCAACATTCTCTCGACAAAGGCCTCGCACATTGTCACCCGCCGTGTCGAGCACTCGGCTGTCGTCGGTCTGGTGTGCGAATGGCTGTCGCTGGGCCCGGATGCCGCCAAAAAGAATCCACGAATCATAAACGCTCTCTATTGACATGAATATCCGTAAATTATTCACCAATATCAAGGTGCTTGCCTCGGCTATGCTCATTTCGGCGGCTTTCGGCGCCTGTCATTCGATAGAGAATTTCGACAATGATCTCTATGGCAATTTTGATGCCCTGTGGACAGTTCTCGACGAGCACTACTGCTTCTTCGAGAGCAAGGACGTGGACTGGAACGAGGTGGGACAGCGCTATCGCGCAGCTATCAACCCGGAATGGAAGCAGAAGGAATTTTTCGACCATTGCGCCGCCATGCTCGCCGAACTGAAGGACGGACACACCAATCTGATGTCGTGGTTCAACGTGTCGTACTACCGCAAATGGTGGACCGACTATCCGCAGAACTTCAATCTGCGTCTGATTCAGGAACATTATCTTGATTTCGACTATTATTCGGGTTCGGCAGTGATATACAAGATACTGGAAGACCGTAATGTAGGCTATATGCGCTATTCTACATTCTCGGCCGCGATAGGGGAGAGCTTTCTCGACGAGATGCTTTATTCGATGCGCGAGACCGACGGCCTGATTATCGATGTGCGCGACAACGGCGGCGGCGACATGACAAATGTGGAGAGTCTTGTGTCGCGTTTTATCGACAGCCGTATTCTTGCCGGATATATCACCCACAAGACCGGCCCGGGACATAACGATTTTTCCGATCCGTATGCCTTTTATATCGACCCGAATACCAACCATGTGCGCTGGCTCAAACATGTGATAGTGCTCACCAACCGAAGTACCTTCAGCGCAGCCAACAACTTTGTGTCGGTGATGAAATCGCTGCCCCACGTGCTTGTCATCGGCGATGTGACAGGTGGCGGCAGCGGTATGCCATATTCGTCGGAGATACCATGCGGCTGGGCGGTGCGTTTCTCGGCTTCACCGGTCTACGACGCCGAGATGCATCTCACCGAGCACGGTGTGGTGCCTTCGGAGGGTGGAAAAATCGACATGGATCCCGAAGCCGAGGCCCGTGGAATCGACACTATTCTCGAATTCGCCATCAAGGTGCTCAACGACAATGCTCCCAAAGACGACAAGGACTCCAAATCAAGATCGACTTTAACTATCGGATAGATTGCCTGACTATGATAACGACACTGAAAAACGATTTGCTTACCGTGACGATCGATACTCACGGGGCCGAACTGCAGAGTATAAAAGCCAACCGGACTGGATATGAATATCTCTGGCATGGCGACAAGTCCTTCTGGGGGCGTCGCTCGCCGGTGCTGTTCCCGATAGTCGGCTCGGTGTGGAACGGCAAATACCGCATGGATGGCCGTGAATATTCCCTTGGCCAGCACGGATTTGCCCGTGACCGCGATTTTGAAATCGTGGACGATACTCCCGACGATGTAGCTGCTTTCCGTCTCGAATACGATGATGCCACGCTTGCACTTTTTCCGCGCCGGTTCCGACTCGACATCAGCTACAGTCTGCAGGGCGAACGTCTTATGGTGATGTGGGAGGTGACGAATCTCGATGATAAAATAATGGCTTTTCAGATCGGTGCCCACCCGGCGTTCAATTATCCGGCCTTCAGCGCTGCCGATCCTGTGCATGCTTATGCGCTGTTCAATACACGGAATATCGAAAGCGAACGGATTGCCGAAAAAGGATGTGTGGGCGACGGTACCTGCAAGGTAGGCCTTGACGCCGACGGTATGCTGCCGATCACAGCCGACACTTTCGTCCACAATGCCATCATTCTGGCCAACAGGCAGGTGAACCGTGTATCGCTGCTCGACAAGGATCATCATCCTTATCTTTCTCTCCTTTTCAACTCGCCGCTTGTGGGGCTGTGGTCGCCATCGGCCAATGCTCCGTTCATGTGTGTGGAACCATGGTGGGGCCGCTGCGACCGTGTCGGTTTCGAGGGTGACTTTACTGAAAGGGAGCACGTAAATGTACTGGAGCCGGGACGGACCTTCAGTGCCGGCTACACCATGATTTTCGAAGACATCTGATAGCATTGGCTGCTAATTTTCAAACTCTTGAGCCTTCAGGAGTGTTATTTTCACAAACCGCGTTGTCGAACAGCGCCAAAACCGTTTTAAATATGAAACAATTGCGTTCTTTTGTTCTCTTCTTGTGCGCTATTGTGGCTTTCGGCTGCAGCGCGCAGTATTATGAGGCTGCCAACCAGCTGACCAGCATTCTGTCGCCTATGCTTTCCGGCTCGGCAAACTACCGCGGCTTCGTCGATGTCACAGGCACAGTGGGTGTGGGGCCTGACCGTGTGGGTTTCGCCGGCATTTCGACTACCCAGGGCTTTCAGTACAACAACTGGTTCTTCATGGGCGCCGGTCTCGGCATCGATGTGGCCCACTCGGCAAACTATGAAGGAATGGATGGAGGCAGCATGAAAACTGTCGGTACGCAGGCTATGCTGCCGATTTTTTCTGATTTCCGTTTTAATATCGGCACAGGTACGTCGGCCGGTGTTTTTATCGACCTTAAGCTTGGTGCCGCATGGTTTCTGGGCGACGGGCATCTGTCAGCCGGAAATGTGCAAATGGGCCATGGCGCTCAGTTCCTGATGCGTCCGTCGGTGGGAATGCGTTTCCCCATAAGTGCGAACTCAAAGCAGGCTTTCAATGTCGGGGTCACATACCAGCTTATTACTTCCGGAAATAATTATACATGGAACGGAAAATCTGTTACTCTAAGCTCGATCGGCGCTTCGCTTTCATTCGAATGGTAACGTCCTAACTTTCTTTCCAAATGTCAATCAACAAAATCACATTTACAATTGCGCTGTGCCTTGTTGCCGCTTCGGTCTCGGCCCAGACCTTCACATGCTATACCACTACTCCCGACGAAGTGTGGAGTCAGAGCACTGTGCGGACACATAGTAAAGCCGCTGCTTCGCCCGTTATTGAAGACGGTGACAGCAACGAAGGCCACGAATTTGCGGCTTGGGGAACGTGCTTCAACGAACTCGATCTCGACGCCATTTCCATGCTCACAGCCGATGAGCAGCAGAAAATAATGCACGATATTTTCGCCCCCGACGGCGACCTGCGCTTCACCCGCGGACGCCTCACCATGAACGCCAACGACTACAGCCGTGCCTGGTACTCGTGCGACACCGTGCCCGGCGATTTTTCTCTTCAGCATTTTAATATCGAGCACGACAAGGACAATGTGATAAAACTTATCAGAATGGCGCAGAAGGAACAGCCTGCTCTCACATTCTGGATGTCGCCCTGGTCGCCACCGACATGGATGAAAGTGAATCAGGACTATCCCGTTCTCAGCAGCCGCTGGAATAACCAGCCCAAGGAACGGGACGCGCTTCTTTTCGGAACCGATGAAAACACTGACCCCGATGAAATGAAACTACAGGGCGAAAGAGGCAACAAATTTCCCCGACGGCTTGCCACTCAGAACTATTTTATTCAGGATCCGCGCTATCTGCAGGCCTATGCCGATATGTTCTGCCGTTTCATCGATCTTTACGCTGAGGAGAATATTCCCGTCGACATGGTGATGTACCAGAACGAAGCCTACTCCTACACACCCTATCCGGGCTGCGCATGGACTGCCGACGGTACTATCCGCTTCAATCGCGACTACCTCGCGCCGACGCTTGCGATGAAACATCCTGAGGTGAAGCTATATATAGGCACTTTCAACACCAACCGCGGCGACTATGTCGACAAAATCGTGTCGGCCCTTGCCGATACCGTGCAGGGCATAGGTTTCCAGTGGGAAGGCCGTGAGAATCTCGATTCCATTCGTGAGAAGTTCCCTCAGCTGCATCTTGTAAGCAGCGAGAGCGAGTGCGGTAACGGCAGCATGGACTGGAACGCCGGCGAGCACACTTTTTTCCTGCTCAATGAATATGTGGGACGGGGCTGCGACGAATATTTCATCTGGAACTTCATTCTTCCCGACAACGGTCGAAGCCCCTGGGACTGGCGGCAGAACGCTCTTGTGCAGGTCGACTCCAAGGCGAAAACCTACCGCTATACTCCCGAATATTACGGCGTGAAGCATTTCTCGCATTTCGTGGAGCCCGGCAGCCGAATGGTAGGTTTCAAGCCTCTCGACAAGGAAGAAGGCACACAGGCTATCGTTTTCCGTCGTCCCGACGGCAAGTATGTGGTGATAGCGGGAAACCGCTCTGAAACATCGAAAAAAATGACAGTGAAAGTGGACCGTCGCTTCCTGAATCTCAATGTTGCGCCGAAATCGATGAATACTCTTGTAGAGCGATGATAATTAACTTTAACCTTTCACCATTCACATTGAAATCATGAACAAAAAAATTCTCCTCGCGGTTGCAGCTGTCGTGGCGCTTTTTGTGTCGTCATGCTCGCAGTTCAACAACCGCGGCACCGTCGACAAGCCTCTTATCGGAGCCGCGAACACCGTCAATCTTTCGTTTGACAAAATCGAGCTTACCGACTCGGCGACAACCCTCTATGGCATTATCCATTTCCGTCCGGGCTGGTGGGTGCGCCTTTCGGATACCAGTGCCATCGTTGCCGATGGTCAGACTTACACCGTGACTGCTTTCGACGGCATTGTTCCCGACGAGCAGGTGACAATGCCCGATTCGGGCGTCGTACACTTCACAATGACCTTTCCGCCGATTCCTTCCGATGTACGCAGCATCGATTTTACCGAAGCCACTCCTGACGGCTGGCAACTATGGGACATAGACCTCACCGGCAAGGATAACCTCGATAAATATATGGCCGCACTGCCCCGTGAAGTCCTCGACATCGACCCCGAAGCGACTATTCCGCCGGTGGAATTCAAATTCGACACAACAACAGTGCGTGTTCACCTTATGGGCTACCGTCCCGAGATGGGCGACCGCCTCGGCTGGGGCACGAACAGCCTTCATGGTCAGAAATATACACTTGAGGATGAATATGCGGAAATCGATTCGGACGGTGTTGCCGAAGTGCGGTTCGCACTGTCTGCTCCTGCCGAATTTTTTATCATGGGAGGTTCTTTTCTGAGGCTTCCTTCCGGCGGAACTATTGTTGCTCCGGGCGAAACCGCCGACCTATACATCAATACACGCTACTCGGGTATGGCCAACATGGCCGTACGCGACGGTGTGGATCCGGATGCCGGTGCCCTTGTCGCAACCCGGGCTAAAGGTGTGTATCCCTACCTCGGCGCAGCAAAGGACTCGCAGCTGCTGCAGGTGTACAGCGGAACTTTCGGCGACTATCATATGAACGGCGACGAGTACACCGCTTATCTTCTTGAACAGTACAAAGCAGTGAAGGATTCTATTGAAAACGATACGACTCTCTCGCCCGCAAAGCAGGCCCTTCTGATGAGCAACCTCAAGGCCGGTGTCGCCTCCGCTGCGAGCAATGCCAAAGGTGTGCTGTGGAGTAATTACTACAGGACCAACGGACGTGCTCCCGAAAATGTCGAAAAAGAAATTCCTGTCAAACTTTCAACAGAGAATATCAGAGCTGTCGGAGAACTGGTCGATTTTAATGACTCTACCATCCTTCTTTCGGAATTTATAAGCAGTTTTTCCGACGGACAATTATGGAAAGATGCTGGCGTCGACACGGGTTTGCTTGAGGTCGTCGGCCTCTACGGCAAAGCCTATGAGGATGCCGAAGAAGACGGTGTTGTAGAAGCCGCCCTGCTCGATTCGCTCCGCATTCTCAGTCCGGCTATGGCCGACGAAGTTGGGGCTGTGGCCGAGGCCGTAAAGGCCCGTCTTGCCGCCATCGACTACAGCGGTATCTCCACTACTCCTGATGTGGCAAACGACAAACTGTTCGATGCTATTGTGGCCCCGTATCGCGGCAAAGTGGTGATGGTCGACCTCTGGAACACATGGTGCGGTCCTTGCCGTGCCGCGCTGAAGGCCAACGAGCCCGAAAAGGACGGCGATTTGTCGAGTGACGATATTGTGTGGATCTATATTGCCGACGAATCGTCGCCTGTCGAACAGTATACCAGAATGATAAAGAATATCCGTGGCATTCACTACCGTGTCGGCGAAGATCAGATCAGAACTATCCGCGACAGTTTCAGTGTCGACGGGATTCCCTATTATATTCTCGTTGACCGCAACGGTAAAGCAACAGGCCGTCCCGACCTTCGCGACCACAGTGCCTTCAAGAAAGCTATTATCAACGAGCTTGCCCGTTGATTTGGGCTGACAAGCTATTAGGCTATTAGGCTGACGGGCTGACAAGCCGACAGGTTATTAGGCTGATGGGCTGACAAGCAGACAAGCTATTAGGCTGACGGGCTGTTAAGTTAAATATTTTGGGCTGACAGGAAGCTATCAATAGCAACCTGCCAGCCCATTTACTCGTCAGCCCGTCAGCCTGTTAGCCCGTCAGCCCGTCAGCTCGTCAGCTCGTCAGCCTAAAAAAGCCCGTCAGCCTAATTGCTTGACTGCCTAAAGATACGCCAGACTGTGCCTTCGATAAGGGAAACGTAAATGTCGCCGGTGACGGGGTCGACGTCGATACCGTTGACTTCGCTTACGCCCAGAGGGAGCGAAGCAATCACTTCCGGACCGTCGGCACGTGTGATGGTGACGATGCCACGGCGGCTGCCGGCGTAGATGTAGCCATCTTTCTCAACGACGATGCATGGAGCGTGTTCGTAGCCGTAACCGAGGTCGACAGTCCACAGTTCGCGGAATTCGGGTGCAGTGGCGTCGACAGCCACCAGTTCGCCGTCCATGGTCTTGGCGTAGATGCGTGTGCCATCCTCGCTGTGGCCGAGGCTTTCGCGGTAGCGGTGGCTGTTGTCGCGCCATAGCTGCCGGCCTGTGGCACGGTCGATAGCTGTCATGTAACGGTCGGGGGCCACGATGAAAACCTTGTCGCCGGTGATGACGGGTACCACGTTGCCGGGACCGAGCATATTGTTCGGTTTTCCGTTGTTCCACACCCATTTCAGGCGTCCTGTGCTGAGGTCGATATCACGCAGATTGGTATCCCAGGCTCCGAACACGAGGTCGGAGCCATCGATAGCCGGTGCCCCCTGGCAGTAGTTGAAGATCGAGTCGTAGGTCCACATGAGACGTCCGTTGTCGGGGCGCCGGCGCTCAATGCGCTTGTAGCCGCCCTGAATATAGCCTTTGCCGTCGGGTGTTACAACGCCGTCGGCAACGTATGGTCCTTCTTTCGACGGCTGTTTTGCCACCAGTCGGCCGTTGCTGGCATCAAGAATGAGGATGCCGTCGTGGGCGGGGAATGCCACACGGCCTTTTTTCAGAGCCACAGGGCGGCTGAAAAGGCTTGCGCCGGTGGGAGTGCTCCACGAACTGCCGTCGGCGCGGTTCACGGCACGCGCGGCACCGAGTGAGTTTCCGAAGTAGATATTGTCCTTGTCGAAGCCCAGGCGTGTGAAAATCGAAGCGCTGTCGGTCCATACTTTTTCGACAGCGAATCCATCGGGTACTGTAATCTCTCTTTTTTCGGGGCGTGCGGCTTTCTTGTGGATCGTTTTTGCCGGAAAGGCAAACTTGGGCTCTGGAGCCTTACCGATGTTTTTGTTGTAGATGTGTACCCAGTCGTTGTCGACATCTATTATGGCGTAGCCGTATGTGCCGTCGCGCATGTCGAGGGCACGTGTCATCACCGCCGGCAGGTCGCCTCCGCTGTCTTTGCCGCCGGCGGGATAGCGGCGCCATGTGTGGTAGTGGCCGTTGACGTGGCCTATCACAGGATAGTCTTCAAGAATTTCGAGATAGTCGGCGCAGTTGTCGAGGTCGTCGAGGAGTGGATAGTGGTTGAACGACAGCACGCGTTTGCCGGGAGTGGCCAGCGAGTCGAGTGTGGCGCGCAGCCAGTGCAGGTCTTCCTGCTTGATGTGTCCGTCGCCCATTTTCATGAAAGGACCGCAGTTGATGCCCACAACGATGAGCGAGTCGAACTCGGCTACGAAGCGGTCGTTGCCCCATAGGTCGATGAATGTTTTGGTGGCGCTCTGGCTCCAGTTGTTTTCGTGGTTTCCGGGAAGAACGAAAAGTGGAGCTGTTATACCGTCGAGAATCGATTTCACGTTTGTCAGTTCGGCGTCAGAGCCTTCGTTGCCGAGGTCGCCGTTGGCCACAACAAAGTCGAAGTCGCCGTTGTTGATATCTTCCACAGCGAGGCGCAGCTGCTTTTCGTTGGCATTTCCGGGTGTCACATGCACGTCGCTGAGTACGGCGATATGCTGCGCCTGAACGCCGGAGCCGAAGCAAAGAGCGGCAGAGAGGAAAAGGTGTACTGGTTTCATGGATAACTGTTGTTTTTCATTTGTACAAAGGTACAAAAAATGACCGTGGTACACTCATGGAGCTGTTATAAAAATTTTAATAAAAAATTCAGAACCTTTTTTAAAGAACCTTTGTTGTAATATCAAATCGATTCAATAACGAATCTGAGAGATGATTATTACTGATTGACGAACTCTATTATTAAATATGTCATGAAAAAGATCGCATTCATCCTCGCTGTTGCTCTCGGGAGTGCAGCAGCCTTCGCTCAAGTGAACAAGGGCGAGCTCAAACAACTTCAGAATTTTCTGGCTCAGCCTGCTGAAAATGCTGCCACAAACGCTGAAGCTCTGAAAATCACAAATGTAAAAGATCCCTCGACATGGGAAGGTGTTACTGTCGTTGGCAAGAACATCACCGCCATCGAATGGAAGGACAAACATCTGGCCGGTACCCTCGACCTCAGCGGCTTCAAGGCTCTTACCAAAGTTGATGTGTCGCGCAACAAACTCACCGGTATCACCACCCAGGGCAGTACTGCTCTCGCCGAAGTGAACGCTTCGCGCAACAAAATCACCGAAGTCAACTTCAATGGCTGTACATCGCTCACCAAGCTGACTATCAACAACAACCGCATCTCTGAGTTTTCGCTCAACGATGTCCCTTCTCTTAAGAACCTCAACATCGCCTCAAATCTTCTTGCGGCTCTCGACCTTCAGGCTTCGCCAACACTTGAAACCGTAAACTGCCAGAGCAATCACCTCGAACAGCTCGTGATTTCCGACTGCACCGCACTCAAGAACCTCTACTGCGGCTACAACAAGCTCACCGGCCTAACTCTTTCCGGTGTTACCGCTCTTAAGAATCTCAACGTCGATGACAATCAGATTTCCAATATGATTGTTTCGGGTCTGCCTTCGCTTTCTACTTTCGTTTGCTCCGACAACAACATGAAGTCGCTGGCTATGCGCGAATGCAACGTGCTTCTCGACATCGTTTGCTCCTACAATCATCTCACCAGCTTCGATGTCTCGAACTGCCCCAACATCATATTCGTAGACTGCTCTTACAACGACCTCTCGACCCTCACCCTCAGCAACCAGACTTTCCTCCAGCGTCTGCTGTGCAACAACAATGAGCTTACAATGCTCGATGTATCGTTCGACCAGGCTCTTACCTACATCAACTGCCGCTACAACATGATTACCGACCTCCGTACGATAGCATGTCCGAACCTTCACATGATTGCCTGCCAGTGGAACTACTAATATCGGCAATGCGATAGACAAATACCCCCCCGAGCCGGGCGGATGGCCTCAAGCCATTCGCCCGGCTTTTTTGTATTTTTCCATTCTACAGGCATAACATGGCGGTGCGGTAGACGGCGAATGCAGCGAGCCATGCCACAGTGGTGTTGTAGACGATGCTGAAAAGACCGTAGCGCCACGAACCTGTTTCGCGGCATATGGCCACTATCGAGGCGAAGCATGGGCAGTAGAGCAGTATGAAAATCAGGAACGCCAGAGCCGACGCCGGGTTGAAATCGGGGCGTCCGGTAGCCTGGTCGGGGCGCTGCAGGCGGTCGCCTAAGGTTTCGTTGGTGGTGGCTTCGTCGCCGGTGTAGAGCACGCCGAGGGTCGACACCACTATCTCTTTTGCCGGTACGCCGGCAAGGGCTGCCACCGATGCGCGCCAGTGGAAGCCGAGTGGCTCCATGGCGGGGTTGATGGCTTTGCCGGCCATTTCGAGGTACGAGTCGCGTCCCGTGTCGATGGCCGATGTATCGGCGCTGCTTGCAGGCACCGACGTGTCGCGGTTAAGCGGGAAGTAGTTCAGCGCCCAGACTATCACGCTGGCCACAAGAATTATACCTCCCATCTTTTTGAGATATTCCTTGCCTTTGGCCCATGTATGGCTCAGCGATGCGCGCATGGTAGGCATACGGTAGGGCGGCAGCTCCATGACGAATGGCGTTTCATCTTTCTTGAAAATGAAACGCCGCAGAAGCCGTGCGGTGATTACGGCCACAAGAATTCCGGCAAGATACAGCCCCATAAGCACTATTGAGGCGTGAGCGGCAAAGAATGTACCTACCATGAGCACGAATACCGGCAGACGTGCCGAGCACGACATGAAAGGATTGATGAGAATGGTGATGATGCGGCTCGAACGGCTTTCGATGGCACGCGACGACAGGATGGCCGGCACGTTGCAGCCGAAGCCCATTACAAGAGGAATGAACGATTTTCCGTGAAGACCTATGCGATGCATCACTTTATCCATGATGAAGGCCGCGCGGGCCATGTAGCCGGTGTCCTCCATGAAAGAGATGCAGAAATAGAGTATTAGAATATTCGGCAGAAAGACTATGACACCACCTACGCCGCCGATGATGCCGTCGGCTACGAGGTCTTTGAGCGGGCCCTCGGGCATAAGCTTGTTGACGATTTCGCTTATCCAGCTCACGGCGCCTTCGATCCACTCCATCGGATACTGGCCGATGAAAAAAGTGGCCCAGAAAATGAAGAACATTATCAGGAAGAAAAGCGGGAAGCCCAGCAGTTTGTTTGTCGCCAGCGAGTCGAGCACTCGCGTGGCTTTGCCGGTCTTCCGGTTGCCGGGTTTGTATGTCTCGGCGAGAGCGCCGGCTATGAAGCCATATTTTTCGGCGGCTACTATCGACGAAATGTCCTCGTTTCGCAGCGATTCGATCTGACCGCGCAGCTTGTCGCGCAGCATCAGTAAGGGGCTGTCGGCGCCTGTGTGTACATGCTGCCGCCACGACTGCGTCCCGTGTCCGAAGTGGAAGGGGCCGTGCTTTTTCGGGGTTTCGTTGTCTTCTTTGTCCTGAAGGTCGCTTATGGCGAGCTCGTCCTCGATTTCGTGGTCGCCCTCGAGGAGTTTTATGGCCAGATAGCGGGGCGAGAAGTGCTTGCTTACAGCCGGTGTGGCCTTTATCTTGTCGACAATCTGGCGTATTGCCGATTCCATGTCGTTGCCGAGATTCACATGAATGTGGCGCACGGTGGTGTCGCGGCCTTCGAATACGGAAACAACGGTTTCGAAGAGCTTCTCGACGCCTTCGCCTGTCTTTGCAACGATGGGTACCATCGGCACGCCTATCATTGCGCCGAGGGCTCCGTAGTCGAGTTCGCCCCCGCGGGCGCGGATTTCGTCGTACATGTTGAGGGCTATCACCATGCTGTGATCCATGTCGATGAGCTCGGTGGTGAGGAAGAGGTTGCGCTCGAGGTTCGAGGTGTCGACAACGTTGAGAATCACGTCGGGATTGTTCATGCGCAGATACTGGCGCACGTACAGTTCTTCGGGCGAATAGCAGGTCAGGGAGTAGGTGCCGGGCAGATCGACTATGTTTATGCGGTAGTCCTTGTACTCGAAGTAGCCCTCCTTGGCGTCGACGGTCACGCCGCTGTAGTTGCCCACATGTTCGCGTGCGCCGGAGGCGCGGTTGAAGAGCGAGGTCTTGCCGCAATTTGGGTTGCCGATGAGTGCTACGTTGATAATGTGGCGTTCGTGGTGGTAGCGCGAGTCGGCGTCGACAGCACTTTGCGGTTCCGACGGTGCCGCGAGGGCCTTCGTGCCGAGAATGGCGGCTTCTTCGTGCGATACCTCCACCACTTCCACAAGGTCGGCCTCGGAGCGCCGCAGCGACACCTCGTAGCCCATAAGGTCGTATTTTATAGGGTCGCGCAACGGCGCTTTCAGGACCACGTTCACAGGCCGGCCCTTTACGAAACCCATCTCCATGAGGCGTTTACGGAAGGCTCCGTGGCCCAGTACCTTTATCACTATTCCGGTATCCCCGGTGTGTAATTGCGACAGTTTCATCATCCAGACTTTAAAATCAAGCAAAATTGCAAAAAAAAATCCAATTTTCCATACCCTGTCACAGGTAATCTTCGGCCTGCCGTTTATAAATATTCACAAAAATCCCCGACAGATTTCTGTCGGGGAGCAATACGTGTGGGAAATTGTGTGTCAGTGGTTGTCGGCGTCGGGGGCAATGAGTTTGTAGCCTTTACCGTGAATGTTGATGATTTCGATGGCGGGGTCGTCCTTGAGGTGCTTGCGGAGCTTGGTGATGTAGACGTCCATCGAGCGGGCGTTGAAGTAGTTGTCGTCGATCCAGATGGTCTTCAGGGCATAGTTGCGTTCGAGGATTTCGTTCACATGCGCGCAGAGGAGGCTGAGCAGTTCCGATTCCTTTGTGGTGAGCTTGGTTATTTTGTCGCCTATGAGGAGCACCTGTTTCTGGGTGTCGAAGGTGAATTTGCCGATTTTGTACATCGTTATTTCCTTGCCCTTCTTGCCTTTTACGCGGCGGAGAATTGCCTCGATGCGGAACACCAGTTCTTCCATCGAGAATGGTTTGGTGATATAGTCGTCGGCACCGATTTTGAAGCCTTCGAGGATGTCGTCTTTAAGCGATTTTGCGGTGAGGAAGATGATGGGAATTTCGGAGTTGACGGCACGTATTTCCTGGGCGAGGGTGAGGCCGTCTTTCTTGGGCATCATCACATCGAGTATGCAGATATCGTATTTCCCTTTGAGAAACGCTTTGTAACCGGCCTCGCCGTCGACGAAAAGGTCGGCGTAGCAGCCTTTGGCCTGGAGGTATTCGCGAAGGAGCATGCCGAGGTTCTCGTCGTCTTCGCAGAGAAGAATTTTAATTCTTTCTTCCATAGTCGTTAATTTTTAGAGAGTGGTAGTATTATTATAAATTTTGTTCCTGTATTGAATTCGCTTTCCACATGTATTTCGCCTCCGAGCTCGGCGATCATTTTGCGCACGTATGCCAGGCCCAGACCGAAGCCTTTGACGTCGTGGCGGTTGCCGGTGGATACACGATAGAATTTGTCGAATATTTTTTTGAGATCGTCGCGGCGTATGCCTATACCGTTGTCGGCGATAGTGATTTCGAGCTTGTCGTCGCCGATGTTGCGTGAAGTGACGGTCAGCTGTAGCGGACGCTCTTCGCTGCGGTATTTCACGGCGTTGTCGAGGAGGTTGAATATCACGTTTGTGAAGTGCATTTCGTCGACGTCCACAATAGCGTCCATGGCATCGAGTTCGGCCGATATTGTGCCCCCGTACTTCTCGACTTTCAGTTTGAAGGTGTTGACAATGTTGAAGATGGCGGCGTTTGCGTCGACCTCCTCAATCTTAAGTGTGGCTTTCTGGCGGTCGAACATCGACATCTGAAGCACTTTCTCCACCTGGAAGCGCAGGCGCTTTGTCTCGTCGGTGATGACGGTCGAAATCTGCTGAAGCATCATGGGCGATTTGCGCACGCTCTGGTCGTTGAGCATCTGTGCGGCAAGCGATATCGACGATATGGGCGTCTTGAATTCGTGGGTCATGTTGTTGATGAAGTCGTTCTTCATTTCGGTCAGCTTTTTCTGCCTGAAAGCCACGATGATGGTGTAGACGAATATTATCAGCAGAATAAAGGTGAATGCGAAGGCCGGCACAAGGAAGGATATGGAGGAGAAGAGATAGTCGCGTTTGGTGGGGAAGTAGACCTTGAGGTAGTTGTGCGGACCTGAGACGTCGTTTGGGAAGAGCGTCTGGATAAACATATTGTCGCGGTCGGTGGCGGCGGTCTGAAAGCCGGCCGATTTGTAGAGCACTGTTCCGGCATAGTTTGCCACAGCGAATTCGAAGGGCACATGAAGGCCGAGGGTGTCGAGTTCCTGACGCAGGTAGGTGGCCACGCGGGCCGAGTCGGCACGCTCGTTTACGGGCCGGTTCGAGGCTTTCGACATGATGTTGAGAATCACGTCGTCGAGCAGGCTTTTCTGATACAGGAATCGGTTGCGGTAGTTGTCCTGAAACGTCTGGTAGTGTGCTCCTACTGGGTTTTCGCTGCGCTGCAGCTGTATTATCTCGCCCTTGTTGCCTTTGATGGTCAGATCGGCCTCGAGGCCTGTTTTTGTAGTGAAAGAGTATTTGATGCCGTCGAGTCCGGCTGCCGGGTCGCCGAACTGCGATATCATGGCCGAAGTCTCGACTTCGCGCACGTCCTCTTCGAGAAAGTGGCGTGTCTCGTCCTGCTCGAGCTGGGCCGTTACGGCTACAAGACTCTGGCGCACGCCCTGCGAGAATTGTTCGTAGCGGATTTTCACTATGTTTTTCATGTAGAAAATCTGTATGCACAGAAGTCCCATGAAGCATAGCGCCATCACTATTGTGAGTATCCAGATAGTCTGTTTCTTCATTATATTATCCTCCGGGAAGAAGCGCGCGGGGCGAAAATTTTAAAAAATCTATAAAATGTTAACAATCGGGAAGTGTTAAAGTTCGGGCGACATCGAAGTCATCACTTCCCCGCTTTAACATTTCGCGTCAAAATTAACAAATAAATGTGAAAACGCCAAATTTAACTGTGTTAAAGTTGATTAACGGCTTCAATCTTCCGCCGCATCCGGCGCCACTCCGTGGGGCAGAGTGAAATGCAGCCATACGAAGGCGATTATTCCCGCTATGAGTGAGCCTCCCACAATACCGAGTTTGGCATGGTCGAGCAGTGCGGCCTGAGCTGGTACGGCGGCATCGAAACTCAGAGTGGCTATGAAGAGCGACACAGTGAATCCTATGCCGCCAAGCATGGCGGTTGAAGCCATCATGTGCCAGTTGGCATGTGCCGGCATGGGCGCCAGACCGAGTCTGACGGTGAGCCAAGAGAACGTGAGTATGCCCAAGAATTTTCCCGCAATCAGCGATACCATCACAGCGAGCGAAATGCCTTCGAATATGCTTGCCGGCTCCATGCCGAGCAGCAGGATTCCGGCGTTGGCAAAGGCGAAGAGTGGCACGATGAAGTAGTTTACTATAGGATGCAGCGAGTCCTCGAGGTCCTGAAGCGGTGAGATCACCTTGTCGGAGGCGCTTTCTACTTCCTTCAGCCAGTTCATCTGTTCCTTGTCGAGAATCGATTTGCGGGTGAGGTCTTCTTCATCGTCCTGCTGGAAGTGAGATATGGATTTTTTTATCTGTCGGATATATTTTTTTGGTGCGAACACGGGAGTGGCCGGCACGCAGAATGCCACCAGAACACCGGCGATAGTAGGATGGATTCCTGAGTTGAGGAAGAGAAACCATATGACGCCGCCTATGCCGATGTAGAATATTTTGCTCTTGATGCGTAGCACCGAGCCAAGAAGCAGCACGCCGAAGAGAATTGCGGCATAGACAAGCAGCATCACCTCTATGTGAGTGGAGTAGAAAGCCGCGATGACAATGATGCCGCCGATGTCGTCGACAACGGCAAGGGTGGTCAGAAATATCTTGATCGACAGTGGAACACGCTTGCCCAGCATTGCAAGGACGCCGAGCGAGAAAGCGATATCGGTGGCCATGGGTATGGCGGCACCACCAGCATATTCGGTCCCGCGGCTCAGGAGGTAGAAAATCAGGACCGGCACCACCATGCCGCCGATGGCGCCTACTATCGGAAGCAGAGCCTGCTTGAACGACGACAGTTCGCCCACAAGCACCTCACGCTTTATTTCAAGACCTATGCTGAAAAAGAAAATAGCCATCAGGGCATCGTTGATGAAAGCCAGCAGCGACATCGGATGGCCGTCGTGACTGAAGAAATTGAAATTTCCGAGCTGAAGACGGACTTCCTGCTCCCAGAATGAGAAATATGTGTGGTTGATGCCGGGTATGTTTGCTATGACGAGGGCTAATACTGTTGCTGCTATAAGAATATTGCCACCCGAAGCATGGCGCTGGAGTGCCTGACGGGCTGCGAAGAATATGCCTTTCTGAAAAACCGAGCGCTCCTCGATTTCCCATTCGGCAGGCTTGCGGTGTGATGAAGAAGTGTTCATGTTCTATGTTGTCTTTTTTACCTTTAATATCAGTACTATTTGTTAATAAACGTAAAAATAAAGGTTTTGATATATAAAGATACAAAATAATCAGTAACTTTGTTGTCTTATGAAAAAGAAATCAATCATTATAAGCCTGATATTCTGCTCGCTCGCCATGCTTCTTGCTGGTTGCAACGACGATGTTTTTATTAAGCCGCTCGAAGTGTCGCCGGCCGATGGCTCCATAGGTCCGGGAAACAAGGAAATGTCTATAGCCGTAGAAGGTGAGAGTTGGAAGGTCGGCGAAGTACATTTCTTCACAAATAATATTGATATACTGGCGCGTGAGAACGACGGCCGATGGCATGTGTCTTCTCCATTTGTCAACATCTGCGTCGACAGAACATCGAAAGGCGTTGATGTGAAGTTCGAACGTCTTGTCTCGAAAGAGAACGGCACACTGTATATTCAGATAGAGGATGAATACGACGTGAAGTTTATCAGTATTGATGTGTTGCCCTCCGATGAATTCTCAATAGAAATAGTAGATGTGAGGTACCGGCTGGACCAATGGTCGGGCTACCCGGACGAAGATTTTGATTATCCGGATCTTCGGGTTACATATCCTCACGGGCTTTCCGAGGCTACGGTCTACACATTTCCGGAAGTCAAGAAACTACCGGTACTGTATTGTTTCAGATCATACATTGATGAGGACTATTTTCGGTACAGTGTCCTCAACAGCCACATTCAGGTTCCTGTGCCGACTTACAGTACAACCGGCATCGGCTGGAGCATGAAGGGTGAGACTGCCGGGCTTACTACAAG
>CABQCA010000032.1 GCA_902462525.1 uncultured Porphyromonadaceae bacterium
GCGACATGCCGCCGGGCGTGACGGTTGGCACGCCGTTGATGCCCGGATTGACATTGGGACGGACGTTGGGCCTTATCACCGGGCCGGGATTGTTGCCGATCAGCGGAGGTCTTGGCGGCGGTACGGCAGGTCCGGGGTTATAGAGAGGATAGTCCCAGTCCCAGGCTCCATTCCCCCATGCAGGGCTGTAGATGCCGTTGTAGTAGTAGGGGTCGTAGTAGCTGTCGCCGACGTCGACGCCGAAGCCAAGATCGGCGCAGGCGCTCATCGAAAGTGCCGCGAGTACACCGGCAATTATTTTCGCTTTCATAATTCTGCAGTTTTTATAGTATAACAATTTAAGAGGGGGGTTTGACAAAAAATTGCTAACTTTGCCCTATGGAACAAGCGGAAATAAACGATCCTACGCTATGGCGGCTGATGTTGCAGATAGGCAGCGGCATGATTCGCGCAGTGGCTATCAGCACCGTCGACGATTTTCAGACGGTGACTTTCAATGTGCCTTTTGACCCTACAGCACCCGACAGCCGGACGGCAGTCGAAGAGGCTGTGTACGCGGTGCCCTTGCTGACAGCCGATTTTGCCACGGTCGATGTTCTTGTCGACACACCGCATTTTATCGTAGCGCCGTCTGTTCTGGGCGATGACGGCATTGATGCCGCTGCTGCTTACTGCTGCATAGCGGATGAGGGCGAGCGGCTGATGCACGACCCTCTCACCGGCCTTGGCGCCACACTGCTATGGCCTTGCTCCGACGAAATAGCGAATTTTCTGGCCCGCACCTTCCGCAATCCCCGGGTGTGCTGCCGCATTACCCCTCTGCTGCGCTACATCGGCGGCAAGAATGCCGGGGGTAACTCCGCTAAGCTTTATGCGCATCTCACCGGCGGCGCCTCACCGGCGGTCGACATAGTTGCATTCGGGCGCGACGGATCGCTGCTGCTATGTACCACCAAGAGCGCGCCGTCGCTTCCCGATGCCGTGTACTGGATAATGGCATCGGCCCGCGAGGCCGGTATCGACGCCCGATGCGACTCCTTCTATCTCTGCGGCGATACCTCGGCACGCCTTGCTCTGACGCCCGAACTGAGCCGCTATGCTGCAAATGTCCTGCCGTTTATTTTCCCTTCGGCTGCTCTGCGCAACGGCTTCGACACCCTGAAGGCTCCTTTTCCACTCATTCTGATACCCCTATGCGAATAATACGAGGAAAATACGGGCGCCGGCGTTTCGACGTGCCCACAAACATATCGGCAAGGCCTACAACCGACTTTGCCCGCGAAAACATTTTTAATGTCATCGAGAATATCGCCGACATCGAAGGCGCCGACACTCTCGACCTCTTTGCCGGCACAGGAGCTGTGACATTCGAGTTCCTCAGCCGCGAGGCCCGCACCGCCACCGCCGTCGAGAAAGCCGCCACGCAGCAGCGTTTCATAGCCAGGGTGGCCAAAGAACTCGGCGCCGACAATCTCAACCTGATTCGTGGCGATGTGCTCCGCTACCTCGAGGGCGCTTCGAGGTCATTTGACATCGTGTTTGCCGATCCTCCCTACGACATGGCTGGTTTCGCCGAAATTCCGGGCCGGATTCTTGCCTCTCGTGTGGTGCGTCCCGGCACGCTTGTTATAGTAGAGCACTCGCGAAAGCACGACTTCTCTGCGCTCCCCGGGTTCTTCGACCACCGCGAATACGGCTCGGTCAACTTTTCTTTATTCCGGGTGCCCGAAAACAATCAGGTGCCGGACGGTGTTATACTTACAAAGCCGGAGATTTGATGCCGGAAGGCGTCGCGGGATCGTAATCCCATCTGTCGGAGGCTGAAAGTGCTACCGACGGCTCCCCTCTCT
Source organism: uncultured Porphyromonadaceae bacterium (assembly GCA_902462525.1). Taxonomy (GTDB): domain Bacteria; phylum Bacteroidota; class Bacteroidia; order Bacteroidales; family Muribaculaceae; genus CAG-873. The sequence goes on from CABQCA010000032.1 coordinate 1,851, forward strand.
CCAAGTCTTGCGGCCGCGATAATAAACGAGCAGGAGCTGTGCCCCCCTATGGTTGGCGCAGCTCCTGCTTGGCGTTAAAGTGTGTCAGTCGCTCACAAGGGTGATGACCGAGCGGGCGGGGACAGTGAGGCTGTCGGAGGCGTATGTGCCGACGTATTTCAGGTCGCTCCGCGACGATGTTTCATAGCATTTGAGCCGTGAGATGTCGACTCCTGACGGCAGATTCTTCACATCTACTGCCACCGTGGCAGGTGTGCCGCCGTAGTTTACGATCACTGTCACAAATTTGCCATTTGCTTTGTCGGCGTATGCCGATGCCATCAGTCCGCGGCCTTCTTCCGTGCCCGGTGCTGTCTGGGAAGCAAGACGCACCATACCCGGTCTTACAAAGAAACTGTAGTTGCCGAGCGCCCACAGATATTTTGATGGCAGAAACGCTCCGTCGGTCTTTCCGGTTTCTTCGAAGTTTCCGTTAGCGTTCTTCCAGGGGCGATGCAGAGTGTTCTCATCGTTGATCCATATAAGTGCGTCCTTATAATTGGCTTCGGACAATGCTGTCCACGATTGCCACGACGAAGCTTCGGCAACAGTGAGGTCGTAGTGGATAATGCGTGCTATGTAGAGGGCAAGGTCCATTCCGGTGTCGCGCTGACCGCCGCCGTCGGGGTTGTCGGGATTGCTCTCCATCGGGCAGTATTCGGTCTGCCAGTAAGAATATCCCGATGGCAGAGCTTCGCGGAGCTGCCGGCGTGTGGCCACAAGAGTGTCGAGGGGCCATGTTGACCAATATGAATGTCCGCTGATAATTTTTGCAACATTGGTGCAGTTACCTATATAATTTTCCCCTGAAGAAGTAAACATGTCGACTATCTGATTGTCGCGCATCGGCTTATCGGTGCCATTGCGATAAAGGTAGCGGATGTCGGCGGCCTCTCCGAAAACTACTTTCGTCCGGGCCTTTCGTTTCGAAAGTTCTTTATCGAGAAGACGTATCAGTGCGGCACATTCACGGTTTGTGGCCTGCATTCCTTCCTGACGGCTTACTACCCATTCCCACTGGGGCTCGTTGATGGGGCTGAGATAGTCAATATCGAGGTGTTTGCACACTTCGGCCATGAATGCGGCGTAATCAGTGTATTTGTCAGGTTTTATGTTGGCGTACGGGGTATTCTCGCTGGCCCGAGTCATGCCGTTTCTGGTCATAAAATATGGCGCGGTTATGGAGAAACCGAGGATATAGGGCACGCCTCTGTCACGTGCCGCCTTTATAAACCATTGCTGACCTGCCTGTTTCGACCAGTCGTAGTTGCCATCGGCGTCGAGAAAACACTCTGTTCGCCGCCAGGGCGATTCTACGCCGCTCGAATCGCCGCGCTCATGACTCCCCGAGCCGATGTTGAATCTCCATAGCGTCAGCCCAATACCCCGTGGAGAGCCCGAGGCGTCGGTTTCGGAGCTGAACAGCAGGTCGGCGATGGCGTTCTTCTTTTCATCTGGCCAGCAACCGACGTACTGTGCGCGCCAGCAGTCGGAGGCTCCGAAGCTGTGGATTGTCTGGCGCGGAGAGTTGTAGTCGAAGGCCAGCTTTACAGTTTTGGCGGAGCATAGGGTCTGTGCACCGGTGAAAAGCGCAACAGCGGCTATGATTATTTTTTTCATGGCTTCAGCCTGCGGAAAGCCGACATGGCTTCGGGTGAGAGAACGTATCGCGGATTGAAATCTTTGCCGGACATGTATTTCATCAGGCTGCGTCGCAGCTGGCGCGCTGCGGGGCGTGTGTCGAGGTTCTCGGCAATGTCGGGAGTGCAGAGCAGCAGTCGGCCGGCACCCACTTTCGCTTCAAGGATGAGAGCGAGATTGCGGTTCTTGAAGAAGTTATCGGTCATTCGCACCACAGGATTTATGTCGGCCGCCACGCTGTCGAGCACAAGAGTGCGACCGCTCTTGCAGAGTTCCCACCATTGCCAGTCGGTGTGGCTGTCGGTAGGGAAATCGGCGAGCGCCGGATTCGACGGGTCGCACCATACGCCCATCGTGCCCGGCTGGTCGGGGAAGTGTACCGGGCTCCAGAACACCTGTACGAACTTGCCTTCGAGGCCCTCCGTCTCATCTTCGCGGGGGTTGAGGAGCACTGTGCGGCCCAGTTGCAGAAGGCTGTCGGCCTCGTCCCAGCTACGGGTGAAGACCATGCCCTCGGTTCCGGCATCAGCGGTGTCGTAGTGGGGGTAGACCCACACTTTCCATGAGTTGTGTCTTTCGCCGATATTCAGTGTCAGAAGCAACTGTGTGGCTTTGCTGACGGCGCCGAGGGGCACCACGGCACTGCCGAGTGAAAGGGCGTTGCCTTGCGCGATGTTCTGCTGCGGCAAAGAACCTGAGGCGATGATTTTGTCGCCTTCCGAAAGCTTCCAGCGGGGCTGAACACTGTCGATGTCGCTGCCGGTGAAGTTTGCTGCCTCGAAGTCGACGCGAAGAGTGTCGGAATTGTTGTAGACGGCTTTCGGGAAGCGAGCCAGAGGTACCAGCGGAGCACAGAACTGCCGCATTTCATCTCCGCTGACGATTCCCTTGCTCTCCCAGAATGAATTGAGCAGTCCGACAAGGGCCGTGCTCTGTCCGGGAAAATCCTGAAGACCGAGCAGCTGGAAGCCGCTGAGGCCGGGGGTACGGAGAGCGCGCTCTATTTCTTCCTTGTAGAGGATTGCGGCGAGTTTGCCGCTTGCCTGAAGATTTTCTTCAGCCCAGCGGAGGCGACCTTTCGAAGCGAGGTCCTCTTTCACGGCCATGAAGTTTAGCGGCATCAGATTGCCTGTGTACTTCGGAATTTCCTTAAGGTCGGGGTAGACGCTGTACTGTCCGATTTCATGGGTCACAATCGGTGTGCCGAAGTTTTTGATTGACGCCGAGTAGTCCTTGGTGAAATCGACAGGTTCGCTGTCGAATATGCCCTGACCGCGTACCCAGCCGTCGTCGGTCCACTGGGTTATCCAGAACTGGTCGGCAGGTTCAGGAACGCCGGTATGACCTTTTTCGAAGGTGAAGCTTGTGGCGGTGTAGAGGTGGCGGGGGTCGGCGGCGCGGGCTTCGCGCACGAGTGAGTCGAGCGGGGTGAAATCGTGCTGCAGTTCATTGCCCATGCTCAGGAAGGTGAACGAAGGGTGATTGCCGTACTCGCGGAGTATGCGGTGCAGTTCGTCGCGCATATAGCCGGTGACACGGCTGTCGTCGCCGATGGTGAGGCTCCACACCGGCAGCTCGACAAGCAGGTAGAGGCCGGCCTTGTCGGCAGCGGCGAAAGCGGCCTCGGGCGGGCACCAGGAATGGAAGCGCAGGTGGTTGAGGCCGTAGCTTTTGGCGGTGTCGAATAACCGTGCCCACGATGCTTCATCGGTAGGAGGATAGCCGGTGAGAGGGAAAATGCAGCATTCCAGTGCTCCCCGCAGGAAGATACGCTTGCCGTTGACCTGCAGCAGACCATTGTCGCCTGTGATTTCGCGCATGCCGAAAGTGCCCTCGGTGCTGTCTTTTTCGTGTCCCGAACGGAAATCGGCGGTCCATGTGTAGAGGACCGGATTATGCTCATCCCAGAGAACGGCGTCGGGAATAGTGTAGGTGAAGGTTGTGGTATCGTCCTTGGCTTTGACGCTGATTTTTTTCAGCTTTTTGCCGTCGGGGGCTGTCATTCGGAAATCGACGGAGCCTTTGACCGGCTTTTTGCCTCCGAAAATCACTTCGACCGTGGCTGTGCCTGTGGCAATGTCGGGAGTCAGACGCACATGGTCAATGTATGTCTGTGGTCTGGTTGTCAGAGTCATATTACCCAGCACGCCGTTCCACATGGTTTGTGTGGCGTTGGTGTAGGCGTGTGCCATGTCCTTGTATGAAAGGTCGTACTGTTTTGTGTTGTCAACCTTTATCGTCAGTTCATTATCACTGCCTGGCACGATGCAGTCGATGAGGTCGAACGAGTGAGGTGTAGTAAGACTTTCGTTAAAGCCATGAACTTTTTGCCGTTAACCCACACTTCGGAATGCCACAGCACACGCTCAAGGTCGAGGAAAATGCGCTTTCCGGCCCATGAGGCAGGTACGGCGACAGTGCGTGTGTAGTTTGCCGGGCCGACGTAGTCGTATTTTCGTTTCAGATCGAGGAATACTTCGGCTGTCATGGCCGGAGAGAGGGCGCATGGCGTGCCGAGGCCGGCATCACACAGAGTGCCGGGAAGTGTGACGGTGGCAGGGCCCGTTGCGCTGTCGAGCATCGCCGTCCATGTGCCGGCGATATCGATGCTTTCTGCGGAGGCCGCCATAGTGGCGGCACCGCAAAGCAAGTATGAAATCAGTCGCTTCATGATTAAAGCCTTATGGATTTACAAAGAGAAGTGAATGTCTGTATGCCCTGATGGTTGGCATTGAGAGCTGTGGCTTCTGCGAGGTAGCGTTCGCTATGGGCATTGTCGCCGAGACCGGCGTAGCCGAGTGTGAGCATGTAGAGACAGTGGATACGGTTCATTTCGTCGAGACTGCCGTCCCACACCTGAAGGTCGGGGAGGCTGACGGCGAAATAGTCCATGACGACCTCTTCATGCAAGTGCTGCTTGCCGTAATCGACAAGGCGGTTGAAGTAGGAGCGGGCTTTGTTCTCATCGCCCAGGGCACGGAAAGCAAGGCCTGCATAGAAAATCTTGTCGGGCTTGGCGTCGTTATAGTACATAGCCGCTGCGGGTTCCGTGGGGCCAAGAGTGGCCTGCTTAAAGCACTCGATGGCTTTCTCTTCATTGCCGGCAGCGCGGTAGCAGAGGCCGAGAAGATAATAGAAGTCGTTCTCCTGTGCGCCATAGAGTTTGCCTTCGCCGAGGTTGTGGGGGTAAACCAGACATTCGTTAAGCAGAGCGACGGCATCGTCATATTTGCCGGTACTGATAGCCTGCTTCGCCATCTCGACGCGCGAAATCTGATACTGAGCCGGCACTTTGCCTTCGCCGCCTTCCCATGGATGGAACTTATGGCCGTCGAGTTTCGCCTTTGCTTCGGCATATTGTCCGCACTGATTCAGCAGGGTGATTTCCTCAAGCAGCAAGTCGTCTCGCTGCGCTATGAGTTCGGGATATTTCTGAAGGAAGGCGAGGCGCTCGCAGTGCGGACGCTGCAGTTTTTTGTACAGCTGGTCGAGTTCCATGAGCACACGGGCATCGCTCTTGTCGAGGGAGAAGGCTTTCTCCATAGCTTCGACAGCTTTGTCGGCATCGTTGCGCTTGTTGTAGTAGACGAGCGCGAGGTTGCGCCATGTTGTCGGGAATTTTGGATTGAGTCTGGCTGCCTGCTCCCAGTGCGTCTGGGCGAGGTCGTACTGACGCTTGTCGTAGAACAGGTTGCCGAGAAAGTGGTTGGCGCAGGCGTCGTTGGGATTGACCTCGATAGCCGCACGCAGGGCGAGGATGGCTTCGGAACGGTTGGGGAATACAAAGTCCGGGCAGTCGGCTTCGCCGGCGGCGAACGCCTTGGCCGCATCGGTTTTATTGCCGCTCTGGAGCAACGCCCATCCGTAGTAGTAATGGGTCATGGCTGTGGTGGCGCCGTTTTCCTTTGCTATATTCCACACTTTTTCGGCATAATCCCATAGACCGGCGTCGCAGAAGTCGAGGGCAAGTTCGTCGTAGTTGTGTGCGCTGCCGTGCATGAGCTGAACCATCTCAGCGGTTCCGCCGAGCAGGAAGAGGCAGCCGTAGTTGAAGGGATCGATGTCCAGCGACTCGCGGCAAAGGTCCTTTGCGTCCTCTTCGCGGCCGAGCTTCATCAGAACTGCGGCTTTGAGAGCGCGGGCTTTTGCATTGTGCCAGTTTCGGCGCAACGAGCGGTCGGACTCGTAGAGGGCTTCCTCATAGTTGCCGCGGCGGCTGCTTATCTGGGCACAGGCGAAGTAGCCGGCATCCTGCCATGCGCCGTTCCAGGTCGATTTGTAGAATCGGTTGTAGGCTTCGTCGTAGCGTCCCTGATATTTAAGAGCAAGTCCGAGGTTGTAGATAGGTTCGCCGTCGTAGGGATTGGGGTTGCGTTTCTGAAGTATCTTTACGGCTTTGGCGAGATATTTTTCAGCGAGGTCGAAACGCCCCTTGCGGATATGCCACAGACCCATGGCATTGTTGCAGCGCACGTCGTCGGGGTCGCGGCGCAGACCTTCTTCGTAGTAGTCGACGGGCGAGAAAGTGGCGTGGCGGTACTGTTCGAGGTGAAGACCGGTGAGATAAAGCTGCTCCACGGTCTTAATCTGTGAGGGCAGAAGGGCTGCCTCGGCGGCATCGGGAATGGGGCGGATTTCGTCGGGCTCGGCTTCCCAGTTCATAATTACCCGGCCATCCCTGATGAAATCGACTTTGATGTCCTGCAGGGTAGCGCCGCTGACGTCGACGTTTTTTTTCCAGACCTTTTCGGGTGTGACTGTCACTTCTTCGTTGAGAAGGACCTCGCCGGTTCTGTTGCTGAGCACGATGGTGACGGTCTGCCTGCTTGTGGCAAAGACTTTCAGTCCGGCTTTGTTATCCGCGGACATTTCGATGTTCATCAGCAGGTCTTTGGTAGCGTTCTTTACCACGCCGAGTTCACGATAGGGCAGGAAGTACTGTGTGAATTCTTTCTCCTCGTAGGGCATGAGCCATGTGAAGTCGGGCTGGTTTTCGGTGTATACACCGGCCATAAGCTCGATGTAGGGCCCGTCGTCGTCGGTGAGGCAGCGGTCCCATGCACGGCCGAAATCGCCGTTGCCCCATGTCCATTGTTTCTTGCCGGGCGACACATGGTGGCTTGCCACGTGGAGCATACCGGCCTGAGTGTCGCATTCGTATCCGCCTTCAAAATCATACTTGGAATTCACACCCATGTAGGAAGTGGGAACGAAGATATTTTTGTAGTTGGCGATGTCGACGCCGGCCGAGTAGTCCATCTTGTAGTAGGTTCCGGTGGCGATGGGAAACGAGCTGACGGCTCGCTTGCCGTGGTCGAACACGGCGTTGATGTCGGGCGGGAACACCGAACGGTAGTGGTCGTTGACTGCTACTGCGGGGTTGGCCCACCAGAGGAATGTCTGAGGCACGTCGGTGCGGTTATAGAGCACACCCTTTATTTCGAGGTAGGCGCAGCCGGGCCGCAGTGTGAATCCGGCCATGCCTTTCTGATGGAACATGCGCTCCGTTTCGCTTACCCACACCGTTACAGAACCGTCGGTGTGTTCTTCGATGGTGCAGTCGACGGGCATGTAGGTCGACGGCCGGTGGTGCTGGGGCCAGTTGAACTCTATGCCGCCCGAAATCCACGGACCTGCGAGGCCGACAAGCGCCGGCTTGATTACGTGGTTGTAGTACACGAAATGGCGCTGCTTTATTTTGTCGTAAGCCATCTGTACACGGCCGCCCAGTTCGGGCAGTATCATCACTTTGATATATTCGTTCTCGATGTAAACGGCGTTCCACTCATGGTCGGTTTTCACATCGGAAATTGATTCGATAACGGGATAAGGGTAAACGACACCGCTTGAGCCCTGATATACTCTTTTTTCGAGAAAGATAGGATTCTTTTCGGGTGTTCCGACTTCGTATGTCGGGATAATGACGGTTTCTTTCCAGGCTTTTACCATTTTAGGATATTAGGAGGTTTTAAGCTGACAGGCAGACGGGCTGACAAGCTTTTATTAGGAGGTTAGGATTATGTTGACTTTTTTGACTTTATGGACTAATTCATAGATTGGCGGTTATTTGTCGACGAGTTCGGTCTCGAGCTGTTCGAGGGTCTTGCCTTTGGTTTCGGGGCATTTGGCCTTGAAGAACAGGAATCCGCAGCCGCAGATGAGGGCATAGATCCAGAATGTTCCGTAGCTGCCGAGCGACGAGTTGAGCAGCGGGAATGTGAAGGTGAGAGTGCATGAGCCTACCCAGAGGAAGAATGTGCATGTGGCGACGGCGACGGCTCTCACCTTGTTTGGGAAAATCTCGGCGATGAGCACCCATGTTACAGGGCCGAGGGTCATGGCGTAGCATGCGATGGCGGCCACCACAAGAATTATCATGAAGAAGCCTGTGACGTGCAGGAAGTAGCACAGACCGAGCACTGCATAGATTGCACACAGGCCTCCTGCGCCCCATAGCATGAGCCGGCGGCGTCCCAGACGGTCGACGGTGTAGATGGCAACGAAGGTGAAGAGTACGTTCACTATGCCTGTCAGCACAATGTTGAACAGCATTTCGCCGAGATCGTAGCCTGCGTTGGCGAATATTTCCTGAGCATAGTTGAAAATCACGTTGGTGCCGCACCACTGCTGGAACACTGCGATGACCACACCGAGGAGGAGCACCCGGCGGAAGGGCTTGCTGAAAAGCTGACGGAGTCCGCCTCGGCCTGCTTCGCGGCGTTCGCCCTGACTTACGGCCTCGATTTCACCGACGGCATACGATTCGCCTCCGATATGGGTGAGAATGGCTTTGGCTTTGTCGAAATGGCTTTTAAGAATCAGCCAGCGCGGACTTTCCGGAATGAGACATGCGAGGATGAGGAATGCTGCGGTGGGGAAGGCCGCACTCCAGAACATCCACCGCCATCCGGACTCTACATTCCACGAATCAACGGGCGGAAGAGTAGTTCCCGCCGGCATGGGCTCGGCGATAAGGTAATTCACCACCTGTGCCGCAAGGATACCTAAGACAATAGTGAGCTGATTGAGCGACACCAGCCTGCCGCGTATTTTAGAAGGCGCTATTTCGGCAATATACATAGGAGAAAGACCCGATGCCAGACCGATGGCTATGCCGCCGGTGAAGCGTGCGGCAAGGAAGGCTCCGAAGGTGCTGAAAGCGCCTGTGGCATACGATGACACCAGAAATATTAATGCCGAGATGATGAGGAGCATTCTGCGGCCGAGGCTGTCGGCGAGACTTCCGCAGGCCATGGCGCCGATGAGGCAGCCTGCAAGAGCGATGGACATCGACAGGCCCTGCTGCGAAGGCGAGTTTTCGATGCCGAAAAATACTTCATAGAAAGGCTTGGCGCCTCCTATGACAACCCAGTCGTAGCCGAAGAGCAGACCGCCCATGGCCGATACCAGGCAAATGAAGTAGATGAATCGTTTGTTGAATTGTTCCATGATATGAGATTTTCTTTCCGAAGGCAAAATTACTACATCGCCATTGTCCTGAAAATGATTAATCATACAATTTGCATGGACGATATTACTATTTTTGGGCCCGCATTCCGGCTGTAAAGCCGAAAGTTTTCATAAATTTGCGTCATAAAACGCACCGACCATGAAATTCAAAGACGGATTCAAAGGCGAACACTCCATAGTTCTTCCCCGCTCTATTGTAAGCATGATGGAAAACGATCCTCTCGCATCATCGCTCTTTATCACTGATATAGGCTACTATCCACATGCCCGTAACCATTATCGGACAAGGCTGACGCCAATCCCCGAATATGTGTTCATCTACTGTATGGACGGCCGAGGCTGGTACGAGGCAGCCGGTCACCGCCACATCGTGCACGCCAATCAGTATTTCATTCTTCCGGCCGGAATACCCCATACATATGCGGCTAACGATGAATCGCCATGGACTATATACTGGATTCATTTCCGCGGGAAGCTTGCCGGCTGTTATGCCGAAGGCTGCACAGCGCCGACCGACATAGTGCCGGCGCCCGACTCGCGTATAAGCGCCCGCACTGCTCTTTTCGGCGAAATCATGACAACACTCGAAAGTTCCTACAGCATCGAGAGTCTGCGCTATGCCATGGCTTCGTTTCAGCATTATCTTGCCACGGTACGCTATCTTCAGCAGTACCGTGCTGCCGGAACAGCCGGCTGTGCCGGCTGTGACATTGTCGACGAAGTACTGCACTATTTTTCTGAAAATATAGAACGGCGTCTCACCCTTGGCGAAGTGGCCGTCTTCGCCGGCATGTCGGTATCGAGGCTGTCGGGAGTTTTCAAAGAACGCACAGGCCATTCTCCTATCAGCTATTTCAATCTCATGAAGATACGCCGTGCCTGCGAACTTTTCGACACCACAAATCTGAAACTCTACCAGGTGAGTATGAAACTCGGCATCGACGATCCCTTCTATTTTTCGCGTCTTTTCACCAAAATCATGGGCATATCGCCCAGCGCCTACCGCACGATGCCCCGTACATGAGAAAATATGAATCCGGCGATGACGTTGCGCGGCCGTAAGAAGCTGCGTCGTCATCGCCGGAATTATTTTGTGTCAGTACCTATTCAACGGGGGCGAACTGATCTTTTCCCACACCGCACACGGGGCATACCCAGTCGTCGGGAAGGTCCTGGAATGATGTTCCGGGGGCGATGCCGTTGTCAGGATCACCTGTTGCGGGGTCGTAAACCCAGTCGCAGACTTCACAAACGTATTTCTGGTCCATAGTTCTATATATTAGGGGAGTTAATAGATGATATGTCAATAGAGTATATAGAGTTAGTAGAGTCAAGGCAATAGTTCCGCCAGCAGGTCTGCCGCTCTGTCAGTTTAACAGCCCGAATAAGGCAAGGTCGTTCCCGACGGTAGAGATTGTGCCGATGTTGAATTTTTCCTGAAGGACTTTCAGGATATCGGGGGTGAAGAAGGCAGGAAGAGTCGGGCCTGTGTGAATGTTCTGAATGCCGAGATAGAGCAATGCCAGCAGTACAATCACGGCCTTCTGTTCGTACCATGCGATATTGTAGACGATGGGGAGATCGTTGACGCTCTCGACTTTTAAGGCATCTTTGAGTGCGAGGGCAATCCGCACCAACGAGTAGGAATCGTTGCACTGGCCGGCGTCCAGAACTCGAGGCACACCTTCGATATCGCCCAAAGGAAGCTTGTTGTAGCGGTATTTGGCGCAGCCTGCTGTGAGAATCACACAGTCGTCGGGAAGAGCCTTCGCGAAGTCAGTGTAGTAGCTTCGCGATGGGAAGCGACCGTCGCAGCCGGCCATGACCACGAATTTGCGGATTTTGCCCCGGTTGATGAGGTCGATAATCTTCGGAGCCAGTTCGATAACCTGGTGATGGGCAAAGCCGCCTACTATTTCGCCGTGTTCGATTGCTATGGGTGCGGGACATGTACGGGCCTTGGCGATGACCTCCGAAAAATCGTGGCTGCCGTCGGAACCGGCGTCGATATGGTGTGTACCGGGCATATCCACAACCCCGAGCGTGTAGACACGGTCGAGATAAGTGGTGTTTTTCTTCGGCGGCACTATGCAGTTGGAAGTGAAGACGAAACAACCGTTGAAAGTCTCGAATTCGTCGGTCTGTCTCCACCAGGCGTTGCCGTAGTTCCCGGCGAAATGCGGATACTTCCTGAAATAGGGATAGTACTGGCCCGGAAGCATCTCGGAGTGCGTGTAGACATCGACACCGGTACCGGCCGTCTGTTCAAGCAGTTCCTCAAGGTCGTGCAGGTCGTGACCGGAAATAAGAATACCGGGATTGTTGCGTACGCCGATGTCGACTTTCGTTATTTCGGGGTTGCCGTATGTGCCGGTATTGGCGGCATCGAGAAGAGCCATAGCCCTGACGCCGCCTTCGCCCATGTAGAGTACGAGTTTCACAAGCTCGTCGACGCTTATGTCGGCGCGGCTAACCTCTTTAAGTGTTTTTTCGATATATGCGTACACATCGTCGTCCTCATACCGGAGGTTTGCGGCATGACGGGTGTATGCCGCAGCGCCTTTTGCGCCATAGATGGCGAGCTGTCGGAGTCCGCGTTTGTCGGGATCGGCTTCGGCAAGAACGCCTGTCACCGGACGGAGCTTTTCGCAGTCTTCCGGTCCGGCCTCGAGTTCGACTTCGGGGGCGTCAGGGATTTTAACTCCCAGTTCCTGACACTTAGCCTTGAGTTCCCGCTTTACCTGAAACGCGCGGCGAATGTATCCGTCAAGCGAATCGTTGTCGAAGTTGGCATTGGTAATTGTTGTGAACAGGGCGTCGACGACCTGATGGTCGGCGTTTCGCTGCGGTGCTCCTGCGCCTCGCAACGTGTCGTTGAGGATAGCGACGCCGCGGGTGGCATAGAGCAGCAGGTCCATTCGGGCCGATGTCTCAGGCAGTTTGCCGCAGACGCCTCTTATGGTACAGCCTTTGCCCGCAGCCGTTTCCTGACACTGATAACAGAACATTTTCGGGTTGGTGTCCATGGCTGTTTCAGGCTTTGATTTTTACAAGCATAACTTTGGCATCGGTAGCGGCGACCACGCTGTGGGGCACACCTTGTCCCATGAGCATAAAGAAGCCGGCCTTGATGGTGTGCGGCTTGTCGATCATGGTGAATTCGACTTCTCCTTCGACCACAAATACCATTACTTCGGCAGGAGACAGGTGGGTGTCGAGCTTTTGGCCGGCCTTAAAGGCCAGCAGCGCTACGCCGCCATTGTTGTCAGTGAAGATATTTCTGAATTGTACACGTTCTTCACCTGCCTCGAGTTGCTTGGCAAGCTCATGAACTTCGCCAAATTTGTAATCGGTTTCTAACATATCGGTAGTTTTTAGATGATTCATGTTTCCGGCACCGTGCCGGCAAAGATTAAACGCAGGGCTACGGTCGGTTGTTCAATGGCTGCATTTATGTCTGTGCAACAAACTGAGCCGTACTTTTGTTGTCAATAATACCAAAAGAACGACTTATGAAACAGACAATACAACTGAAACGGGCCTATGATCCTGTTTCGCCCTCCGACGGTTACCGTGTGTATATCGACCGCCTGTGGCCTCGTGGTCTTTCGCACACTACATTCCACTATGACTTCTGGGATAAGGATATCGCGCCGTCGACCGGGCTGCGCGAGTGGTTCCATCAGGATCCCGACAACCGATGGGAGGAGTTCGCAGTAAAATATCGCGGCGAACTGACAGCTAATCCCGCGTTTAAGAGCCTGATAAATATTATCGCCGACAAACCGGTGGTGACGTTGCTCTACTCCTCGCACGACGAGACGCACAACAATGCTGTCGTTGTCGAAGAAGAAATCAGGAAGTCAGGCGCATAAGATGACATGAGGATAAAATCATCAGGGCCCCCGGAGTCACCGAAGACCCTGATAACATTTACCGCTTTCTAGCTCAACTGAATTAACAAAAAATATTTTGCACATCTTGCATATAAGTGCAAACTAACAACGAAGCCATGTTGTGAAAGCATGGCTTCGTTGTTATGATGATAGAATATAAGGTGTTAGATTTTGACTTTGAAGTATAAGGAATCTACCGCAATTATGTAAATACCAGGCTCTATGTTAATAGAGAGGGTATAGCTTGAGGCCGTATGATCTGCTATTAACATGCCGTTTACAGTATAAATTTTTACACAGCTATTAGGTGTCAGATTCGAAAGCTGAATATTGGAATCGGTTTTAGTTATTTTGATATCTGAACCGATTATTTCATTGGATACATCAGTTGAAACCATGTCAACAAATTGAATGTCACCGTCAAATGAATAAGATATATTGATGGCTTTCGGTTCATTCACTTTTTCGATTGTATAGACTCCATCTGTGGAAAGCTGGTCCAAAATGTTTTTGCCATTCTCGGTTAAAGTCTCAATTTTTCATTTGTTATAAGATGGTAAGACGCTTATTACGAATGAGTTATCTTTGACAACATCCGTCGAAAGTTGAGTATAATCATCAATACCGAATGTTACGTTGAATTTCTGTTGGGTCGCAGGTTTAACTTTGAGAATATGACTGCAGAATACTCCAGAACCATCTTTGGCAGTTGCAATAATAGCTGTTTGACCTTCTTTCAATCCGAGAATATTCCCTGAGCCATCAACAATAGCGACATCAGTATTGGACGATTTCCATGATACATCTTGAATTGTGGCGTCAGACGGAGCAATTGTTACATCTGCTTTAAGAGTCTCGAACTCTTCTATAGATTCAGGAAGATCGTTGAATGTTATCTTCGAAATATATTTTGGCCCGACAGTTAATTCGCAAGTAGCAGTTATATTGTGATACTGGCACATTATTGTCGATTTACCGGGTTTGATTGCCGTTACTTTACCTCCTTTTATTAAAGTAAGAGGAGTTCCAGTATAATGGTCTGTCGTCACTGTGGCTATATCAGTGTCAGAACTTGTCCATTTAAGTATGGGGTGGCATCTGTAATCAGTAATTATAGGGGTGAAAGTAAAAGTTTCACCAACGGTGAGATTCAGAGTTGAAGGAATAGTGATTGAGCTGACATCGACCACGTCGATGATATAAGATGCCAAATACCATACATTAGTTTTAGAGTTCAACACTTTTACTGTCATATGCGTTGATCCTACTTTTAAAGGCGTAATTTTATAATATGGTTCGTCTTTTTCTGTATTAAGGGTGAAAAAGGCAACCGATTCATCTGTTACACCAAAAGATGTTTCTGCAATTCTAAAGTCTTTTAAATCGCCGTGTATATCTGAAATAGGATAAATATTTTTTGTGGATCCCATTTCAACAGCTATTGATTTTTCAGACGGAGCCGGTCCCACTACGGCTGATTGAGCGTATAACGCTGTTTGGGCTATTGACAGCATGATTGTAAAAATCATGCATCTCACAAGCCATGAGAATTTTTCCATTCGTAAGAATGTTTTCATTGGAGAATTGTGATTTGTGCCGCCGGGCCCACTCGTTGGCATTGATGGTATAAATAAGAAAAGCGTGAGAGCCATACTTGTAGCCCGTTCCACTTTTCGAGGCTCTGGAATTGCCCATCACTATAGAACGAGCAAACATGCAGAGCCTCACGCAGATATATGTACAAACTCCGGTTTGCGCTCGCGCGCACCGGTAGTAGAATATATATCCACAGAAGTCATCTACTGCTTGCCTCATTCTTGACAGTGATTAGAAATTTTCCAGATTTCTTTGATAGAAAAACGCGAATAAGTCAAATGAGCTAATTGTGCTTGTTATCAGCGCAATAGCCGTTATTGATATTGCGGTGATTTTCCTGCTTTTGACCAGATTTTCTCAAAAAGTACACCTTTTGTACCCTTGATTATGGACTGTAGGGAGAGGGAAATGTTAAGGTCTGTAAACGGCGATTTTCAGATTATTATACCTCGGATTATCTTTGCGCAAATTATAATTGTATGGCAAAAATAGAAAATCGCAAGAAGCAGAATCCCAAGCTCCGGCAGTCGGAACTTAGCGACGGACGTGCCAGCCTATACCTTGAGTATTATCTCGGCAGGACAGAATCGCCCGTGCTTGACAAGGACGGGAATCAGGTGTTTTACACCGATGGAGCGATGGCGGGTAAACCGAAATATCAAATCAAACACTCCCGCAAGAAAGAAAACCTTAATCTGTATATATGGCTTCATCCCCGCAACCAGCAGGAGCGTATGCAGAACAAGAATACTCTTGCCCTTGCTGAAAAAATACGTTTTGAACGTGAGCAATCTTTCCTCGAGGACAGAGAGGGCTATCGTCTCCGAAAAGACATGGACGGGGATTTCCTTGAGTTCTGCAACGTGTTCATCAAATCTCCGGCCCTCACCAAATATACTCGCATAACGCTCGGGCACGGACTACAAAAGTTCAAGAACTTTCTTGCCGATACGC